>DKBC01000017.1 GCA_002451065.1 Betaproteobacteria bacterium UBA6910 | reverse complement strand
CGCCCTGCCGGTGCTGCGCAAGGATTTCATCGTGGACCCCTACCAAGTGTACGAAGCGCGGGCCATGGGGGCGGACTGCATCCTGCTCATCGTCGCCGCTTTAGAGTTGGGTTCCATGATGGAGCTGGAAGCGCTCGCGCAATCGCTCGGCATGGGTGTGCTGGTGGAGGTGCACGACGCCGGGGAACTGGATGCCGCGTTGGAACTGCAGACAGCGCTGATCGGGATCAACAACCGCAACCTTCGGAGCTTCGCGGTGAGCCTGGAGACGACGCTCAACTTGCTCCCGCGCATCCCGGCGTCGCGCCTGGTGATCACCGAGAGCGGCATCCTCGCACCCGAGGATGTCGCGCGGATGCGGGTGGCGGGAGTTCACGCCTTTTTGGTGGGGGAGGCGTTCATGCGGGCTCCGGACCCCGGAAATGAGCTGGCCCGGCTGTTCGTCTAGGTTGTCAGTTTGCGTCACTAAGACCATGATCCTTTGAGAAAAGTCGGTTTTTGTGTTGCGTCGGCGCAACAGCTTGGACGCGATGTTAGGCGTAAACCACGAAAGGGCTTGGGGTGGGAAAAGGCCTTTTGGCACAATAGCGCTGACTTCTCGTCTCGGGCCCGGTTTTCCCCGGGCCGCAGGTAGGTAGTCATATCACTAGTGATACGAAATAGAGTGATCCAAATCTCAAAGGAGAATTACATGAAACGCAAACTGATTGCTCTGGCTGTTGCCGGCGCGTTCGTTCCCGCGATCGCCATGGCGGACACCAGCGTGACCATCTACGGCACCATGAACGGCGCCTGGAATTACATTAAGGCTGATGGTGCGACGACATTATTCCTGACGCCGACCATTGTCGCTCAGGGCGCCAACCAATCCGGCCGCAGCCGGGTGGATATCGACTCCTCCAACATCGGCTTCCGAGTCAACGAAGACCTGGGTGGCGGCCTCGGCGCGTGGGGGCAGTGCGAAATCAGCATGAGCTTCGACTCCGGTGGTGGCTCCGTCTGCAGCCGGAATGCCGGCGTCGGCCTCGAGGGCGGCTTCGGCAACATCTTCCTCGGCCAGTGGGACAGCCCCTATAAGCAGCAGGGCGCCATTGACGTCATGGGCAACACCCACATCGTGTCCTGGGTCGCCATCATGTCCAGCCCCGGCCTCAACACTGCGTCCACCACCGGCGGCAATGGTACCGGCACGGCGCCGGGTTCGGTCACCAGCTTCGACCGCCGCCAGCAGAACACCGTCAACTACTACACGCCCAACTGGAATGGCTTCCAGATCAAGCTCCAGGCCTCGGCCAACGAGGAGAAGCCGGCGGATCCGCTTCCGGGCGCCGCGCTGGCCGCGATCATCGCGGCTGACCGCGACCCGTTCATGTATGCCGCTTCCATCGGCTACGATAACGGTCCCTTCTACGCCAACTTTGCCTATGAGAAGCATGAGGACTTCGGTGCCAACCCGTTGCTCGGCATTGTTCAGCCCGGTGGCATTTTCACCGGATCCCGTGATGATGCGTGGCGTGTGGCGCTGGGTTACAAGTTTGGCAACTTCCGCATCACCGGTGCCTACGAGGAACTGAGCTACGAGTCCACGGGCATCGACGCCACTGGCACAGTGCCCGCGACAGGGAATCTCGACCGCAAGGCGTGGTACGTCGGCGCCAGCTACGCGGCCGGCCCCCACTACTTTGCGCTGTCCTATGCTGACGCCGACAATCTGGACTGCAGTGGCACCGCAGCGGCCACGATCCTGGCCCAGTCCGTCTGCAACGGCACCGGCGCGAATATGTATGCGGCGCGGTACGCATATTCCCTGTCCAAGCGCACCGAGGTTTTCGCCCACTACATAAAAGTCAAGAACGACCAGTTCGGCCAGTACACCTTCGGCGTGAACACGCTTAGCAACGTGGCCCCGGGCGCGGATCCGGAAGGCTTCGGCGTCGGCGTGAAGCACAAGTTCTAATAATCCGTACTTGGGCCGGCTGCAAAGCCGGCCCTGCCAAGAACAAGAAGATGACGGGCACCTTCGGGTGCCCGTTTTTTTTCGCCCGCCCTCCGGGAAGCGCGTCTGGCCGGCGCGTCTGCGGATGCTAGAATGGTCTTCCCATTACCCGCCCGCGCCAACCGTTACTTTCGCCATGCTTGACCTCGATGCCCTGCTGATCCGCGCCGACAAGGCGTTGCGCACCCTGTTCGCGCCGGCCACTACACTGCGCCCCGTGCCCGGGAAGGACCTGCCGGAGGCTGAACTGGCCGAAGCCGAGAAGCGCCATGCCGCCGGCCTCATGCGGGTGAATCACGTGGGGGAGATCTGCGCCCAGGCGTTGTACGAGGGCCAGTCGCTGACCGCCCGCAACCGGGAGGTGCAGAGGGCCCTGGAGCAGGCGGCCTGGGAGGAGACGGAGCACCTGGCTTGGACCGAGCGCCGCATTGCGGAGCTGGGTGGGCGCAAGAGCCTGCTGAACCCGCTTTGGTACGCAGGTTCATTCGCGCTGGGCGCCGCCGCCGGGCTAATCGGCGACAAGTGGAACCTGGGTTTTCTGGCAGAGACCGAGCGCCAGGTGGTGAGCCACCTGGAGGATCACCTGGAACGGCTGCCTGAGTGCGACGGAAAGAGCCGTTCCATCCTGGAGACCATGCGCGACGACGAGGCGAGGCACGCCACCACCGCGGCCACCCACGGCGCCGCCGAACTGCCGGCACCGGTCAAGCTCGCCATGAAGCTTGCCTCGCGGGTCATGACCCGCAGCGCCTACTGGATTTAGCGCTAACCACGGAGGCACAGACAGAAGCGACTAAACGCAGAGGACGCAAGGAACGTCAGAGGAAGAGTGTTTAAGTCTTATCCCTTGCGCTCTTTGCGACCCTTGCGTTAATGAAACTCATCTACTCTGTGCCTCTGGGTCTCTGAGGTTATTCCTCGATTATTTCGAAGTCGTGGGTCAGCTCGGCAGTCTTGGCCAGCATGATGCTCGCCGAGCAGTACTTCTCGGCGGATAGCTTGATGGCGCGTTCCACCGCGTCTGGTTTCAGTTCCTTGCCTCGGACGGTGAAGTGGAAGTGGATGCGGGTGAAGACCTTGGGGTCGACCTCGGCGCGCTGGGCGTCCAGCTCCACCGCGCACCCGGAAACGGCGTGCCGCCCCTTCTTGAGGATGTGCACCACGTCGATGGCGGTGCAGCCGCCGGCGCCCATGAGCACCATCTCCATGGGGCGCGGCCCCAGGTTGCTGCCGCCCAGTTCGGGCGCGCTGTCCATGACCACGGCGTGGCCGCTGGCGGAGGCGGCGAGAAAGGTCATGTCCTCCACCCATTTCACTCTGGCCTTCATTGCATCTCCTCGCGCTTGAATTGGCGCGACAGGATATCAGCCGGTCCTCGTCGAGTCCAAGCGTCTAGCGCGGCGAGAGACGGCTCTAGACGTGGATGGCCCGGCTAGGAGATTTCGACGCGGGAGATCGTCCGCTCCCGGAGTTCCAGGAAGCCGGGAGCGGTGGGCTACCGTGTCAGCGCTCCGCCGACGACAGGCCCCGAGAGAACGCCGCGGCAGGCGCGGTATAGAGCCTGCGAGGGAGCGGGCGGCCAGGCACCGCGTAAGCAGCAAACCCAAACCGGCGTCCACGGATTGGAGGTTGCGCGAACGAAAGCTGCAGATTTATGAGAACCGTTATCATGACGCCCAGCAGCAGGAATAGTCTGGACCGGAGTGGGGGAGAAGTGGGACCTCAGTTCAAGAGCGGTATTAATAATATACGGAACAAATAGTTGTGATATCTGTTGTTCTGGTACGACACATTATTTTGCATTGCATCAAAATATTTGCATTCCGGGACTTCAGGCGGTATATTGGTCCTGCGTTAGGTGCTCGGTCTCGAGCATTTAACCGTTGTCTCCTCCATCCTCCTCCTATGGTGGAACTTGGCGCAATCTTCCCGATTGCGCCATTTTTTTTGCCGCCGCGGGGTAAGGGAACGTCCAGTCCGAGCCCTGTTCTTTCGCCTGGCGCTGGGGCGGATCGAGAGGCTTCCGCTCGGTCGAGGTTGTTTGACTCACTGGTGAATTCAAAATAAAATTCACGGCTTTCCGCTTTTCGACCAAACCCGGATTCGACCCATGAACACCGTTTCCGCCAAGCACCATGAAGTCCAGCGCGACTGGTTCGTGGTAGATGCCTCCGGCAAAGTGCTGGGGCGTCTCGCCGCCCAAATCGCCCATCGGTTGCGGGGCAAGCACAAGGCGATTTACACGCCCCACGTGGACACCGGCGATTTCATCGTGGTGGTCAACGCGGAAAAGGTGCGGGTGACCGGACGCAAGGCCACTGACAAGATCTACTACCGGCACAGCCAGTACGCGGGCGGCCTGAAGGCGGAGAGCTTCGAAAAGCTTCAGGCCCGCAAGCCGGAGCGCGTGCTTGAACTGGCTGTCAAGGGCATGCTTCCCAAGGGACCCCTGGGCTATGCCATGTTGCGCAAGCTCAAAATCTACAGCGGAGCGCAGCACCCCCATAGCGCGCAGCAACCCAAGGCGCTGGAAATCTAAGGAGCGGACAGCATGATCGGCAAGTATTACTACGGCACCGGCCGCCGCAAGAACGCGGTGGCGCGAGTGTTCCTCAAGTCGGGCAAAGGGGAGATCACGATCAATGATCTGCCCCTGGACAAGTTCTTTGCTCGCGAAACCGGCCGCATGATCGCGACCCAGCCCCTTGCGCTTACCGACAACCTCTCATCGTTCGATATCAACGTGAACGTTCAGGGCGGCGGCGAGTCCGGTCAGGCGGGTGCGGTTCGCCACGGCATCGCCCGCGCGCTGATTGATTATGACACCGCCTTGAAGGCCGTCCTGCGCAAGGCCGGTCTGGTCACCCGCGATGCCCGCGAGGTGGAACGCAAAAAGGTGGGCCTGCGCAAGGCGCGGCGGCGCAAGCAGTACTCCAAGCGTTAATCAGGCTTGACCCGACCCGAAGGCCGCCTGCGGGCGGCTTTCTTGTTTGGGGTCCCGGGCCCGCAGTATCATGGCCTGGCCGAATTCTCACGAGGAATCGGAATCGTGCTCAAAGTTGGCATCGTCGGTGGGACTGGTTACACCGGCGTTGAGTTGCTGCGGCTGCTCGCGCAGCACCCGGAAATCCAGTTCGTCGCCATCACTTCCCGTAAGGAAGCGGGTATGGCCGTCGCGGATCTGTTTCAGAGTCTGCGGGGCCGGCTGGATCTCCGGTTCTCCGATCCCGCCGGAGCGCCCCTCACGGGTTGCGATGTGGTATTTTTTGCGACCCCAAACGGCGTCGCCATGCAGCAGGCGGAGGCGCTGCTGCAGGCGGGCGTGCGCGTGGTGGACCTCTCCGCGGACTTCCGTATCCGCGACGTGGCGCTTTGGGAGAAATGGTATGGGATGAGCCACGCCTGCCCCGCCCTTGTCGCTGAGGCCGTGTACGGGCTGCCGGAAATCCACCGGGAGAGAATCCGTGACGCGCGCATCGTGGCCAATCCTGGCTGCTATCCCACGGCGGTCCAGCTCGGCTTTCTGCCGCTGGTGGAGGCGGGCATCGTCGATATCGATCATCTGGTGGCCGACTGCAAGTCGGGCGTTTCCGGCGCCGGTCGCAGGGCCGAAACCCACATCCTGTTTTCCGAGGCGTCGGACACTCTCAAGGCCTACGGCGTGCCCGGGCACCGTCATCTACCCGAGATTGTGCAGGGCCTTTCGGATGTCGCGCGTCGCGCCGTTAAGCTAACCTTCGTACCCCACCTCACGCCCATGGTGCGCGGCATTCATGCCACGCTCTATGCCCGCATGTCGGGTCGCGCGGACCTGCAGGAGCTCTTTTGGCGGCGCTTCGCGAGCGAGCCGTTCGTGGATGTGATGCCGGCAGGAACCCATCCCGAGACCCGGGCGGTGCGCGCCTCCAACATGTGCCGGATTGCCGTGCATCGACCCCAGGGCGGCGATATGGTCGTGGTGCTTTCGGTGATCGACAACCTGGTCAAGGGCGCGGCCGGGCAGGCGGTGCAGAACATGAATGTCATGTTCGGTTTTCCCGAAACCCTCGGGCTCCAGCAACTGGCGGTTCTTCCCTGATGTCGGGTCGCCTGGGGCGATTGCGGGAGAGTTTCAGTCGGAGGTTCGGCGCAACAGCGCCGCGGCTCGCGGTGCGTACCCATATTCCGTGGCCTCTGCGAGTTCTGGTGCTGACGTTTGTGATTTTCTGCGCGGCGGCCCTCGGCTGGTGGATCTACGATGCGGGACGTAGGGATTCCGGGTTCGAGGAGGCGGCGGCCGCCCTGGAGCTTGAGCGCCTGAGCGAAACGAGCGAGCGGCTGCAGAAGGAGAACGAGGAATTGCGGGCCGCGTCGGTCTCGGCGGAGCGCCAGCTTCAGATAGAGCGTGCGTCCCACGATGATCTGGCGCGGCAGGTGAAGCAGCTGGGTGAAGACAATGCGCGCCTCAAGGAGGATCTGGCTTTTTTCCAGAACCTGATCCCGGCGGCGGGCAAGGCGAGCGGCGTTCAGATCTACCGCTTCAAGGTGGAACGCGACAAGCTGCCCGGTGAATATCGTTACGGATTGCTGCTGGCGCAGTCGGGACAGCGGGTCAAGGAATTTCAGGGCAGCTTGCAGCTGGTGATAAACCTCCAGCACAATGGCATGGAACAAGTCCTCACGCTGCCGGAGGACGCCGAGAAATTTCCGCGCGGGCAAAGCATCAGCTTCAGGTACTACCAGCGCGTGGAAGGTAGATTCCGGGTGGACCCGGATGCTGTGGTGGAGAGCCTTCAGGTCCGGGTGTACAGCGGCACGTCATCGGAGGCCACGGTGACCCAAACTGCGAAGGTATCCTGAGAGGAGGAGAGCATGTTTAGCAAAAAGGACGGGGCAAAGCCCCAGAACCGGATTGATTCGCTGATCGGGCAGGGCACGCGTATTGAGGGCAACGTGAGTTTTACGGGCGGCCTCCGCGTGGACGGTCACATCATTGGCAACGTGGTCGGCGCCGGCGATCAGCCAAGCATGATAGTGATTTCGGAGCAGGCCCGCATCGAGGGTGAAATCCGCGTCTCCCACGTGGTAATCAATGGCACTGTTGTGGGGCCGGTGCATGCCCTCGAATACCTGGAACTTCAAGGGAAAGGCAAGGTCTCGGGGGACGTGCACTACAAGAAGATGGAAATTCAGGTGGGAGCCGTCGTTGAGGGCAACCTCGTGCATCGGGACAGCGAGTACGGTGCCGAGCGGGTGGTCTCCCTGAAGAAAGCCGCGGATTGACCCGGGAGCATAAGAGTTTCATAATACGCTCTTGCATTTATTTGAGGAGTGGGCCATGAACGCCGTGACTGACACTATGCCGCTGAATTTCACCGACAGCGCCGCCAGCAAGGTAAAGCAACTGATCGATGAGGAAGGCAATCCGGAACTCAAGCTCCGGGTGTTTGTGTCCGGCGGCGGCTGCTCGGGCTTCCAGTACGGCTTCACCTTCGATGAGGCCACCGCCGACGACGACACCGTAATGGAAAAGAACGGGGTTACGCTGCTGATCGACCCGATGAGCTTCCAGTACCTGGCGGGTGCGGAGATCGACTACCAGGAAAATGCCGAGGGCGCCCAGTTTGTGATCAAAAACCCGAATGCGACGACCACCTGCGGCTGTGGCTCGTCGTTTTCTGTATGACCACCCGCAATCATTCGTCAGAAGGGGGCTGCGGCCCCCTTTTGTTTTTGGTTCACGCCCGGTAGATCGCCCCCAGCACGCGGCGGCCTCGGGCCCCCGTCACCTCCGGCAGGTTTCCGGGCTCGCCGCGAAGGCTCTGGCGTGCGAGCCAGGCGAAAGCGAACGCCTCGACCCATTCCGCCCCGATTCCAAGAGCATCGGTCAATCGCAGCTCGATTCCCGTTAATGATTCGGCGAGGGCCCTAACCAGTACCCCGTTGCGCGCGCCGCCCCCGCAGACATAGACGGCGCGAGCGCCTCGGCACCGCTCACGGATCGCCTGGCCGACGGAGCGCACGGTGAGGGCAAGCAGCGTCGCCTGCACGTCCGCCGGCGATTCGTCGCCGTGGAGGCGGGCCGCAAGCCAGCCGAGGTTGAACTCTTCCCGTCCGGTGCTTTTCGGGGGGGCGCGGCCGAAATAGGGGTCCGCTATCAGCCGCTTGAGGAGGCCGTCCAGCACCTTTCCGGAAGCGGCCCAAGCTCCGCCTTCATCGAAGCGCTTGCCCACGTGCCGGGCGCACCACCCGTCCAGCAGCGTATTGCCGGGGCCGCAGTCAAAGCCGGTAACGGGACCTGAGGCAGGCAGATCCGTGATGTTGGCCATTCCCCCGAGGTTCAGGACCACGCGATGCTCCCGAGTGTCCCTGAACAGCGCCGCGTGGAACGCTGGCACCAGTGGCGCTCCTTCCCCGCCGGCGGCGATGTCCCGGCTGCGGAAATCCGAGACCACGGTGATGCCGGTGGTCTCCGCCAGCAGGGCAGCGTTGACGAGCTGCACGGTAAATCCCAGATCGGGTCGATGGCGCACAGTCTGGCCGTGGCAGCCGATGGCCGCCACGGCCTTCGGGTCTGCTCCAGCACCTGCTAAGAGTTCCAAGGTGGCGTCCGCATAACGCATGGCCAGCGCGTTGGCCAGTTCCGCGGCGCGGTGGAGTTCGTCCGGGCCGGGCTCGGCCAGGGCCAGCAGCCGATGCCGGAGGTCTGCGTCGAAAGGCTCGTGGGTGGTTGCCACCAAGCGCGGTGGACCCGCGTTGAATTCCGCCAGGACGGCGTCTGCCCCGTCGAGGCTGGTCCCCGACATCAGACCGACGAATAACTCGGCCAAGGGCTCGGGGTGCTGCTATTCGCGGCTGGCGACCTGGGTTCCCGAGGCGAGGGCCAGGCGCACCTTCATTTCGGCCGCTACGACATCAAAGGCAGCCTTATGCTTGGGCGCGACAGGCTCGGCGGCAGGCATGGCCACGGTGAGCGGATTGCGCTGGGCGCCATTGACACGGAATTCGTAGTGAAGATGTGGCCCCGTGGCGAGTCCGGTGCTTCCGACATAGCCAATAATCTCGCCCTGGCTTACGCGGCTGCCGTTGCGGAGGCCGCGGGCGTACCGGGAGAGATGACCGTAGGCGGTGGAGACGCGGCCCGCATGGCGCAGCACAATCAGGTTGCCGTAGCCGCCCTTGCGTCCGACGAACTCGACCCTGCCGTCGGCGGTCGCCCTGACCCGGGTACCGGTAGGAGCCGCATAGTCGATGCCCCGGTGAGCGCGCCACTCCTTGAGCACAGGGTGGTAGCGGCGGCTGGTGAACCCGGAGCTGATTCGCGAGAACTCCAGGGGCGAGCGCAGGAAGGCCTTGCGCAGATTCTTCCCGTCGGGCGCGTAGTACCCGCCGCGGCCATCCGGCGCCTGGAAAAAGACCGCGCGATGGGCTTTGCCCTCGTTGATGAATTCGGCGGCCAGCACCCGCCCGGAACTGACCGGCTCGCCCCGGGCGTAGGAAACCTCGTAGACCACGGTGAAACGGTCCCCGGTGCGGATATCGCGGTGAAAGTCGATCTCGGAGGCGAAAACGTCGGCCATCTGGATGGCCACGGTGTCGGGAATCCCGGCGGCGTCCGTGGCACCGAACAGGGAGTGGTCTATCTCCCCGGTGCTCATGTGAACGCGGGTTTCCAGGTCGGCGGGCTCCTCGGAGATGCTGAAACCGTCCCTGTCCCGCTTGACCACGAGTTCGTTGCCGCTAGGAGCGAGGTAACGGAAATCCAGCAGCTGCCCGTCATCGGTAGTAAGCGCCTGAGCTGACCGTCCGGGAACGAGCTGGCGGGGGGCCTTGACGCCCTTTGCCGTCAGCAGCGCGGTCATGGCGGCCGGGTCCTTTACCTGCAGCCGCTCCAGCAGCCGCGAGATGTTGTCGCCACGCTCGACCCGGGCCTCGCGCCAATAGCCCGTCGGAGTCGCTACCGGCTCCGCCTTGGGCAGCCTTAGATGATCCACGACGGTGACGGCCGGTATGTCTTGGACCGTTGTGTCGGGCGCAATGCCAAACGCGGCGACGATTCCAAACAGTGGCACGCTCGACAGGGTTGCCAGCCAGCGCAACCGATTCTTGCGTTCTGCGGGAGCCGGTTTTTGAGCTAGAATGTCACCTTCGTTGCGTTGCATCATTTGGTTTTCCAAGTTCTTGCGAGCCAAAGGTTAGCAGAAAGAGCGGCGCCCTAAAAGGGAAAGCGCCTCAAATTTCGCCGTTAAGGGTCCGGCATCGTTAGGAATTATTCTCCCTAGTTCACGCGCATGGCTACTCCCTTCGAAGCCCTCGAAATCATCAAGCGCGGATGCGAAGAATTGCTGGTGGAAGGGGAACTGGCGCAAAAACTTGCTTTGCGCCGGCCGCTAAGGATCAAGGCCGGGTTTGACCCGACGGCCCCCGACCTTCACCTGGGACACACGGTGCTGCTTAACAAGATGCGCCAGTTCCAGGACCTTGGGCATCGCGCCTTGTTCCTGATCGGGGACTTCACCGGGATGATCGGGGATCCGACCGGCAAGAACGCGACTCGCCCGCCGCTCACCCGGGAGGAAGTGGCGCGCAATGCCGACAGCTACACGGACCAGGTGTTCAAGATCCTGAACCCCGAGCACACCGACGTGGTTTTCAATTCCGCGTGGATGGACAAATTCAGCGCCGCCGACCTTGTCCGGCTGGCCGCCACCCATACCGTGGCGCGTATGCTGGAGCGCGATGACTTCGGCAAGCGTTACCGCGCGAATCAGCCCATTGCCATTCATGAATTCCTCTATCCGCTGATCCAGGGCTACGACTCGGTGGAACTGAAGGCGGACGTTGAACTCGGCGGCACCGATCAGAAATTCAACCTGCTCATGGGTCGGGAGCTGCAGAAGCATTTTCACCAGCCGCCCCAATGCATTCTCACGATGCCCCTGCTGGAGGGGCTGGACGGCGTGAACAAGATGTCCAAGTCTCTGGGCAATTATGTTGGTGTTACCGAATCCCCGGAGCAGATCTTCGGCAAGCTCATGTCGGTGTCGGACGATTTGATGTGGCGCTACATTGAGTTGCTGTCGTTCGAGCCGCTTTCCGTGATCCGGAGTTGGAAGCGGGAAGTGGCGGGCGGGCGGAACCCCCGGGACATCAAGGTCGCATTTGCCCAGGAGCTCGTTGCGCGCTTCCACAGCAGGGCGGCGGCGGATCAGGCACTGGCCGATTTCGAGACCCGCTTCCGTCAGCACGCCATTCCGGCGGACATCCCGGAAATTACGGTTCCGGCCGGCGATGGCGGAGTGACTATTGCCCAAGTGCTCAAACAGGCGCGGCTCACAGTCAGCACCTCCGAGGCGCTGCGCATGATCGAGCAGGGCGGAGTGCGGCTCAATGGCGAAAAAGTGAGCGACAAGGCGCTCAAGCTCGGCCGTGGTGAGCGCGCGGTGCTCCAGGTCGGGCGGCGCAAGTTTGCCCGGGTCACCCTTTCCTGACTGCACGACGCCCGGAGGGCGCCCCGCGCCCGTTTACCTGAGTCATGAATCCTCTCGCCTTCGCAGTCCTGCGCCGCCTATCCGACGGGGGCTTCCGTTCCGGCGAGGCCATCGCCCGGGAGCTTGGCGTGAGCCGGGGCAGCGTGTGGAATGCACTTCATTCCGCGGAGCAAGCCGGGATCAGGGTGTTCAAGGTGCGGGGGCGCGGATACTGCCTCCCCGAAGCCCTCGATTGGCTCGACCCGCAGCAGGTCCTCGAGAGCGCCGGTGCCCTTGCCGGAAGGTTCGAAATCGAGATCCTCGACACGGCGCCGTCCACCAGCACGCTGCTGCTCGAGCGCGCCGGGGCCGAACCCAGTGGCAAGGTGATTGCGGCCGAGTTGCAGTGGGCGGGGCGGGGCCGGCGCGGCCGCGCCTGGCATTGCGGGCTGTGCGAGGGGCTCACGTTCTCGCTGCTCTGGCGTTTTGAGCAGGGACCGGCCTTTCTCGCTGGCCTGAGCCTGGCGGTGGGCGTGGGACTGACGCGGGCCTTCGACGAACTGGGAGCCGGGGGCACACGACTCAAGTGGCCCAATGACGTGCTGCATGGCGCGGGCAAGCTCGCCGGTACCCTGATCGAACTCCAGGGAGAGATGCAGGGACCGAGCGCCGCAGTTATTGGCGTCGGCATCAATCTCAAGCTTGGGCCGGAATCCCGGCGGCGCGTCGACCAGCCGGTCACGGACTTGGCGGCTGCCGCCGAAGATGTAAGCCGCAGCCGGGTGCTGGGGGTGACCCTGGCCCACCTGGCGCGGGTGCTCGCTGACTTCGAGACGGGGGGAGGATTCGGGCCATTTGCGGAGGCTTGGATGGGGCGGGATGCTTACAAGAACCGCCCGGTCTCGCTGGCGCTGCCGGACGGCGGCGCCATCGAGGGGACGGCGCGGGGGGTGGACCGTGACGGCGCGCTGGTGTTGGAGACACGCTCGGGGGTGCGGCGCTTCTTCGGTGGCGAACTGAGCCTGAGGGAGTGCCGGTGAAAATTCTCGCGGTGGACGCCGGAAATACCCGCATCAAGTGGGGCCTGCACGATGGCCACGGCTGGGAGGCCCGCGGCAGCACGGATCACGGCCAGCGCCAATCGCTGCTGGTGGCATGGTCCGAGATTCCGGCGCCGGAGCTTATTGTGGTGTCCAACGTGGCGGGGCCCGAGACGAGGGCCTTTCTTGAGGGCGGTTTCGAGTGCTGGGACGCGCCCCGGCGTTGGATATCGTCGCGGGTTGAGCAGGCCGGGGTGCAGAACGGCTACTCGAACCCGACCCAGCTTGGCTGCGACCGCTGGGCGGCGTTGATCGCTGCGCGGCGCTTGAGCGACGGCGCGGTATGCCTGGTAGTGAACGCGGGAACCGCGGTCACCGTGGATGCCTTGGGTCGCGACGGCCACTTTCTTGGAGGACTCATTACGCCCGGTCCGGACCTCATGAAGCGCGCCCTTGCCGGAAGCACCACGGCCCTCGGCCTGGAGCCGGGCGTATTTCAGCCGTTTCCCACTTCCACCGCCAACGCCATCGAGAGCGGCACCTACCAGGCGCTGGGCGGCGCGGTGGATCGCATGGCAGAACTGCTGCGATACCGTGACGCCAGCGAGCCCCGCTGCCTGCTGAGCGGCGGCGCGGCGGCGGCCCTTCGTCCGCACCTTAGACTGTCCGTGCAAGTAGTGGATAATCTGGTGCTCGAGGGACTTGTGATCATCGCCCGGGAGCCTGACCCGCAATGAGATGGTTGTTTTTTCTGCTGCTGGCCGCGAACCTTGCCGCGTTCGCACTTGCCCAGTTCGGCGACGTTACCGGCGGCGAAAGCCACGTGAGTCGCCCCCTCAGGGCCGAGCAGATCCGCTTGGTGTCGCCGGAGGCGCTGCCGCCGCTCCAGGCCGCAGCGGCTAAGGCGCCGGCGGCGTGCCTTGAATGGGGCAGCTTTACCTCCACCGAACTGCCGCGGGCCGAAGCCGCCATCGAGAGGATCGGGCTCGGGGACAGGGTTTCGAGCCGCCAACTGGAGGACAACGCGGGCTACTGGGTCTACATCCCGCCGCTGATAACCCAGGAGGACGCGGAGAAGAAAATCGGCGAACTCAAAGACCTGGGCGTGTCCGAGTACTTCCTGATTCAGGATCATCCCAAATGGAAGTACGCCATCTCCCTCGGCATCTTCCGCAGCGAAGAGTCGGCGAAGAAGTTCCATGCCGACCTCGTGGACAAGGGGGTGCGATCGGCGGTTGTCGGAAAGCGTGACCAGCTGGTGAAGCTCTCGCTGCTTGTGCTGAGGGACCCGGACAATGCTCTCACCGAGAGGATGGTGGAATTGAAGCAGGAATTCCCGGGAACCGAGTTGCGGGCCACCGCCTGCGCCGAACCTGGGGGCGGCTGATTTGCGGCACCATCGGCGGATTGATGGTGGGGGCTAGCCCCTCCGGCGCATCCTCTCGATTAGGGCGCTGGTCGAAGTCTGGTGCAGGAACGGAATCGAATGCACTTGTCCGCCCCACCCAAGCACTTCCCGGGCTCCCACGATCCTGTCGTTCGCCCAGTCGCCCCCTTTTACGAGCACGTCGGGCCTCACCCGCAGGATCAGAGCGAGGGGGGTGTCCTCATCGAACCATGTGACCAGACTCACCGACTCCAGGGCCGCGAGCACGGCGACCCGGTCGGCGAGCGCATTTAGAGGGCGGTCAGGGCCCTTGCCGAGGCGACGCACCGAGGCATCCGTATTCGCTCCCACCACGAGGCTGGCGCCGAGGGCGCGGGCCTGGGCCAGGTAAGTGACATGCCCGCGGTGGAGCAGATCGAAGCAGCCGTTGGTGAAAACCATCGGCCGCGGCAAGCCTGCGACCGCGCGCTCGATATCAGCAGGCTCGCAGACCTTGCGCTCGAACTCTGGTGACGAATAACTCATGGGAAACTGGGTCCCGGGGTACAGAACTTCGTTGGTGGGAATCGTGCGCCGAGGATACCGGATATCCGTCGGCGCCACTACTCGCTAGATTAGATCCAGCCCGTCGCGCAGCGTGGCAGCTTGGCGGCGAATGGCGTCCAGCTCCTGTTTCGGCAGGCGCTCAAGATTGCGCGCCATCAGGGCAGTGCGCGGAGAGCCCGCAAGCTCGTCTCGGTTCCTTGCGAGAAAGTCCCAGTAGAGGGTTGTCAGCGGGCAGGCCTGGGCGCCGTGGCGGATTTCCGGCCGGTACCTGCAACTCCGGCAGTAGTTGCTCATGCGCTTGATGTAGGCGCCCGATGCCGCATAGGGTTTGCTGGTGAAGCGGCCCCGATTCGCGTGAAGCGCCATGCCGACGGTGTTCGGCAGCTCGGCCCACTCCACGGCGTCCACGTATACCGCCAGGTACCAGTCGCACACCTGTCGGGGCTCGATCCCGGCCAGGAGCGCAAAATTTCCGGTCACCATCAGGCGCTGAATGTGATGGGCGTAGCCGTGCTCGAGCGTCTGGTGGATGACATTGCTCAGGCAGCGCATGTGCGTCTCGCCGGTCCAGTACCAGCGCGGCAGCGGCAACCGGTGCCCATAATGATTCGCGTCGGCGAGGGCAGGCATGTCGAGCCAGTAGACGCCGCGGATGAATTCGCGCCAGCCCAGCACTTGCCGCAGGAAGCCCTCGACGCTCGCCAAGGCGATACCACGGGCGCGGTAGGCGGCGAGGGTCCGGTCGATCACTTCCCGGGGATTGAGGAGCTTGAGGTTGAGGGCGGCGGCGAGGAGCGAGTGGGCAAGGAACGGCTCGCCGCTCCACATGGCGTCTTGGTGGCAGCCGAAAACTGCGAGCCGGTGGTCCACGAAATCCTGCAAGGCCGCGAGGGCCTGCTTTCGGTTCACCGGCCAGGCGAATGTGTCCAGGCGGCCAGGATGGTGCGGGAAGCGCTGCTCCACCTCCGCAATGACTTCGCGGGTGATGGCATCGGGCCGAAAACGCGGCGGTGGCGGGATCCGCCCGGGTCCGTCCACTCCGAATCCAGCCCGATTCTCGCGATCGTAGTTCCAGCGGCCGCCCTCTGGAAGATCATTTTTCATCAGCACTCCCGTCCGCCGGCGCATGACGCGGTAGAAGTGCTCCATGCGCAGTTCACGCTTGGGCCCGGCCCAGCGGCGGAACTCGGCGGTGGACAGTAGAAAGTGGCGGTCGTCCCGCACCGCGTAGCGTGTCCCCGCCGCCTCGCAGGCGGATACTATGTCCCTGAGCACGCGATGCTCACCCGGTTCCACCATGATGAGTTTCTGGGGCCGATGGCGGGACAGTGCGTCGCGAAGAGCGGATGATAGGGATGCGGGCCCGGAATCGCCCCGGATGTATTCAAGGGGGATGCCCCGTTTCTCAAGCTCCTGGGCGAAGTGGCGCATGGCCGAGAGAAAGTAGGCGATGCGGGCCTTGTGGCTCCATACGTGGGTCGCCTCTTCTGAGGCCTCGATCATCAAGACCGTGTCCCGGGAGGGATCGAAACCCTCGAAGGCCGCGCTGCCCGGGTCCAGCTGATCGCCCAGGATCAGTGTCAGGTGCCGCGTCACTTCGCGGGGGTGCCGGGCCAAGCCTTGAACAACTCCACCAGGGTGAAAAGCTCGGGGACCAGCTGAACCCCCGCCATGGGCCGCTTCACATGGCCCGAACCGCGGCCGCCGGCCCAAAGCGCAATCGATGGAGGCAGCGTGGTGCGCAGGTTGTGAAGGCCTTCGGCGACGGCTGCCGCCGGGAAGGCGATGCTGAACGAGAGGCCGACGACGTGGGCGCCATGGCGCAGCGCGGCCTGCACGATGTCCGGAACGGGCATCTCCACCCCCAGGGAGACGCAGTGGGCGCCCTCCACCGCGAGCACCGCCTCCGCCATTAGCAGCCCCAGCTCATGCTGTTCGCCGGGAAGGGTGGTCAGCAGGATTTTCGGCACCGGATGGTAGGCGGGCAGGTTCATGATGGCGCCGCGCAGGATGCGCTGCATCTGCTCGGTGTAAAGATGCTCCTCGAACACTTCTATGGTGCCGCTCTCCCAGCCCTGGCCGATGGCTGCGTTGAGGGGTGCTACCGTTTCGTGGACGAAGGTTCTCAGTCCCTGCTGCATCAGGGCCTGGGCCAGGTAGTTGCGCACGCCCTGCATATCGTGGTCCTTGAGGCGGCGCAGGAACTCGTGGAAATTCGCCGCGGGGGCTTCCGCGTCCGTCGCCGGGAGCGGTGCCGCCGCCAACCGCGCCAAGGTCTCGACGTCGAGGCCCATCAGCTTCCCGGGGCGATGGCCCCGATCCATCAGCCGTTTGAGGAGCCTGAGCTTCTCGATGTCTTGGGGCAGGTAGACACGCTCCCCGAACTGGTCCCGGGCCGGTTGGGGAAAGCCATAGCGGCGCTCCCACATTCGGAGTGTGTCCTTACTTATCCCAGAATCCCTCTCTGCGGCGCTAATCCCAAACCCGACGAAATGCTTGGCAGTCTCTGGCATAGATTATGTCCTGGACAAAGGCTTGACACATACCACGGTGAGCGGTATCGTACGCGAGAAATTAGCGTTTGACTAGGACAAAACGTCTGTTTCGAGTTATCTGGGATAGGAGGTCCAATATGACGTCAGGAGTTGCCAACAACCGAATCGCCCCGACGCTGTTGCTGTCGGCACTGCTGATTATCGGTGGAGGTATGTACTCTCCGGCTCGGGGTGAAGCCCAACCCCATGCTCAAGAAGATATTTCTGTCTATTTCCAGCTTCACGAGCAGGCGACCCGGGTTGGAGCGGCCCCGGTCCAACCGGGAACTCCGGTGGCAAAAGGCGCCTGCGTCCGTAAGGCCCAGCAACCGAGGGCCGACCTCGACGGGGTTCGGGGATGAAACGAAACGTCGAGCTGACCCTGGCGTTGGTGCTGCTGGCCTGGAGCGTGTCGTCTCCCGCGGCTAAGGATCCTCAATGCGCCCCGCTGCTCCAGCACACAGTTAAGACCCTGCAGGGCGAGCCGCGTAGCCTGTGCGTTTACAGCGGGCGGGTGCTCCTGATCGTGAATACCGCAAGTTTCTGCGGTTATACCAGCCAGTACCAGGGTCTGGAAAAGCTGTACAAGACTTACGGCGACCGCGGCCTGGTCGTGCTGGGATTTCCTTCGAATGATTTTGGCCAGCAGGAGCCGGGGAACGGCGAGCAGATTGCCAAGTTCTGTCGGCTCAACTACGGCGTCACATTCCCCATGTTCGAAAAGTCTTCGGTGAAGGGCCGCGCGGCGAACCCCGTTTTCGCATCACTTTCGACAGTGGCGGGGACCGAGCCGCAATGGAATTTCCATAAGTTTCTGGTGGACCGCGGCGGACAACGTGCCATGAGCTTCGGTCCCGCCACGGAGCCGACTGATCCGGCTGTGACCGCCCAGATCGAAAAACTGCTCGCCGAGCACGCGCCGCATTGAGCGCGCGGAACCCGGACCGGAGACAACACATGAACGCACCCGACGTTTTTTTTCTGCCTGACACTCAGGCCAGTCACGATCACAGGAACATCCCGATCAACAGGGTGGGGGTCAAGAACGTCACCTATCCGGTCCGAATCGGCAGGGCGGGCGGTGATAGTCAGCCCACCATTGCCCGCTTTGACATGACCGTCGCGCTGCCGGGGCATGTGAAGGGCACCCACATGTCGCGCTTCCTCGAGATCCTGGAGGGTTTCGCAGAGGACTATGGCGCCGAAACCATGCCCCGCCTGCTGGAAACCATGGTGGATCATCTGGACGCGGAAGAGGGGAGGGTCGACATGCACTTCCCCTACTTCATGCGCAAATCCGCGCCGGTGAGCGGGGTAGAGAGTCTCCTGGACTATCAGGTCACGCTCTCAGGGGAGTTTGCGGCAGGTGTCTACCTTACCACGATCAGGGTCACGGTGCCGGTGACCAGCCTATGTCCCTGCTCCAAGGCCATATCGGAATACGGCGCCCACAATCAGCGCTCCCACGTTACGATCGAGGTGAAGCTGCGCGCAGCGATGGAGATCCGGGAGCTGATACAGATCGCCGAGCGCGAGGCTTCGTGCGAGCTCTACGGGCTGCTCAAGCGCCCGGACGAAAAGTACGTTACCGAGCGCGCTTATGACAATCCGAAATTCGTCGAAGACCTGGTGCGCGATATCGCGGCAGCCCTGGACGCCGATGAGCGCGTCGTCGCGTTTCTGGTCGAGTCGGAGAACTTCGAATCCATCCACAACCATTCTGCGTACGCGCGTGTTGAGCGCAACAAGCAGCACTGAGAGGCCAGAGGGGGTATGCGAGTAGCAGTCGTCGGGTCGGGAATCGCGGGTCTTTCGGCAGCGTGGCTGCTGTCCCGCCGTCACCGCGTTAGCCTTTTCGAGGCCAACGGGTATCTTGGCGGACACACCCATACGGTCGACGTCGACATCGACGGCGTGCGCGCCCCGGTGGATACAGGATTCCTGGTGTATAACGACCGCACCTATCCCAACCTCGTTGCCCTGTTCCGCGAGCTGGGTGTCGAGTCGGTTGCCAGCGACATGTCCTTCAGCGTGCGCATCGAGGACTGCGATTTGGAGTGGGCCGGTTCCAACCTGGCCGCGGTGTTTGCCCAGAAACGCAATCTCCTTAAGGCGGACTTCTGGCGCATGCTTAACGACCTCATGCGCTTCAACCGGGAGGCAACTGAACTGAGCCGCAGCGGCGCCCGGGTGGAGGGCACTCTCGGCCAGTACCTGGAGCGGCGGGCCTTCGGGCGTGCCCTTGCCGATTGGTACCTGCTCCCCATGGGGGGCGCGATCTGGTCCTGCCCTACCGGATCCATGCTGGACTTTCCGGCGGAAACCTTTTTCCGATTTTGCCGCAATCACGGGCTGCTCCAGGTGAGCGGCCGCCCCAAGTGGCGCACCGTCGCCGGCGGTGGGCGACAGTACGTGAGGCGTCTCGCAGAGAGCATCTCCGACGTGAGGCTCAACGCGCCGGTGGCGAGGGTGCGCCGGCATCCGGGCCTTGTCGAGGTAGAAACCGCGGGTGGCCGCTGCGAGTCCTTTGACCAGGTGGTGATCGCGTGTCACGCGGACCGCGCCCTCCGCATGCTGGCGGACGCGGATCCCGCCGAGCGCTACCTGCTCTCCGCATTTCGTTTCCAGCCCAACCGGGCGGTGCTGCACGGGGACGAGTCGTTCCTCCCGCGCTCCAGGGATGCGTGGTCAGCCTGGAACTATCATGCGGGACCGAGCAGTGAGGCTGGAGCCCCGGTGAGCGTCACCTACCTGCTTAACAGGCTGCAACCGCTGCCGTTCCGGAATTCGGTGATGGTGACGCTGAACCCTTACCGGCCTCCGGCCCCGGCAACCGTGATCGGGGAGTACGAATACGATCATCCCATCTTCGACCAGAGGGCGATCGACGCCCAGGCCCGACTGAACGCGATCCAAGGTCGCCGGCGGACGTGGTTTTGCGGGGCATGGACCGGCTACGGTTTCCACGAGGACGGTCTCAAGGCCGGCGTCAGTGTCGCCGCGGCGTTGGGCGTTCCGGCGCCCTGGACTCGGGAGGAGGCGGCAGCTTGAGGCCCGCGTTGCTGTTCGGTACGGTGATGCATGAGCGGACGCGTCGGGCGGCACACCGTTTCGTGTACCCGGTGTTTTTCCTGCAGCTGCCGCTCTCCCGCCTTGCGTCCCTCGGTAGCCCCCTGTTCTCCCTCGAGCGCTGGAACCTTTTCTCCTTCCGGCGCCGCGATCATGGTGCCCGTGACGGATCCGACCTCGACGCCTGGGCCCGCGATGTTCTGGCTCGGGAAGGCATCACCGCGGCGAATGGCGAAATTGTGCTTCAGGCATTTCCCCGGGTGCTCGGCTACGTATTCAACCCCGTGAGTTTCTGGTTGTGCCACGACTGCGACGGGCGGCTGCGGGCGGTGCTGGCGGAGGTGAACAACACCTTCGGCGAGCGGCACAATTACCTGATCGCTCATCCGGACCAGCGACCGATCCGCCCGGGGGATGAAATCACCGCGCAAAAGGTGTTTCACGTTTCGCCACTGTTCCCGGTGGCGGGGCGGTACCGTTTTCGCTTTGCGTTCACCCGGCGCTTCAGCGCGGCATTCATCGACTATGAGGACGCCGAAGGCCTGGCGTTGCGAACCTCGGTTTCCGGACGGCCGAGCCCGCTCGACACCCGCAGCCTCCTGCGCGCGTTCTTCACCTATCCGATGTTCACCCTGGGCGTGATCGCCCGTATCCATTTCCAAGCGCTGCGGCTGTGGTTGAAGGGAGCCCGCTTCTTCCGCAAGCCGGCGCCTCCGCTCCTGGAGACCTCCCGATGAACAGCCTAGACCGGGTTCTTGCCGGTGCCGATACGCGTCTTCCCGTCGCCGCCCGCATCGTGGTAGCGATGCTCGGGCGCCTGGAAGTGGGAAGTCTTCGGCTGGAAACGCCCGACGGGGAATCCTTTGTGGTCAACGGAGCGGCTTCCGGGCCTGCAGCCAGCTTGAGGCTTGCGGATTGGGGCGTTTGTGGGGATATCCTGCGCGGCGGCGATGTGGGGTTCGCCGATGCCTTCGTCGACGGGCGGTGGGATTCCAGCGATCTCACCCAGCTGTTGATGCTCGCTGCCCACAACGAACGTGCCCTGGAGGATGCCATCTATGGGCGGTGGTGGGTGCGAGGTCTGCTCCGGATGCGCCACGCCTTGCGCGCCAATACCCGCCGCGGCAGCCGGCGGAACATCGAGGCTCATTACGATCTTGGAAACGAGTTCTTTGCGCTATGGCTGGATCCCACGATGACGTACTCGGCGGCGTTGTTCTCGGGCGACCTCGGCCAGCGCCTTGACCGCGCCCAGACTGCGAAGTACGAGCGGATCCTCTCCCGGCTCGGCGCCGGCCCCGGAGATCGCGTTCTGGAAATCGGCTGCGGATGGGGTGGATTTGCCGAGCATGCGGCGCGCACCCGGGGCTGCCGCGTCCACGGTCTCACCTTGTCCCCGCGCCAACTCGAGTACGCGCGCGAGCGTATTGCGCGCGCGGGACTCTCCCATCTGGCCACCTTTGAGTTGCGCGACTACCGGGACGCCGAGGGCTCCTTTGACCATATTGTTTCCATCGAGATGCTGGAGGCAGTGGGCGAGGCTTACTGGCCCGCGTATTTCGCGACGGTGCGACGGCTGCTCAAGGGGGGCGGCTGTGCCATGATCCAGGTCATCACGATCGCCAACGAACTGTTCAGTCGCTACCGGGCAGGAAGCGATTTCGTTCAGCAGCGGGTGTTCCCCGGCGGCATGCTGCCGTCCCCCGCCGCATTCCACAAACACGCCGCAGACGCCGGACTGGTAATTAAGGATGAGTTTGCGTTTGGCCTGGATTACGCGGAGACACTGGGCCGGTGGGGTCGGGCTTTCGAGGATCATTTGCCGGAAGTTGCGGACATGGGCTTCGATGAGCGATTCCTGCGACTGTGGCGTTTCTATCTGGCCTATTGCGAGGCCGGTTTCCGGACCAGGAGGACCAATGTCTACCATTTTGAGCTCCATCGGACCTAGGCTACTGGGAGCCGCGTTGCTCGCCGTGGCTGCTTCTGCTGCGCTGGCATCCCGCGAGTTACCGTTGCCGGTTCAGGAGGCGACGTCCCAGTGGAGGGCGCTGGGCGAAGGGCGAATGCGTTGGTTCGGGCTGCACCTTTATGACGCGACGCTCTGGGTAAGCGGCGCCCAGTTCGATCCGGGACGCCCGTTTGCTCTAGACATCCGCTACGCTCGGGACATTCCCCGAGACCGTCTGGTGGACAGCAGCGTCTCGGAAATGCGCAGGCTCGGTTTCGGAAGCCCGGACGCCCTGGAACGCTGGGGTGCGATGATGTCGCGGGTGTTTCCGGATGTCCGCTCAGGGGACCGCCTGGTCGGTCTCTACGTTCCGGGACAGGGAGCGCGGTTCTTCAGCGACAACGCTTTCCTTGGCGCGGTAGAGGAGGATGCCTTTGCCGAGGCGTTTTTCGCCATCTGGCTCGACGCGCGGACGCGCGAGCCGGATTTGCGGGCCTCGCTGCTCGGACTTCGATGATGGTGCCATTGAGCCGGGGGCAACTTCTTGCCTATGGCGCCCTAGGCCTGCCGCTGGCAATGGCGGCCCTGCCGGTTTACGTCCACGTTCCCAAGCTTTACGGCGGCGTCCTTGGGCTGGAATTGGCCCTGGTGGGAGCAGTTCTGCTCGGGGTGCGTCTGTTGGACGCGGTCCAGGACCCGCTGTTGGGGGTGCTTGCTGACCGCCACGGACTTCGCGGTGGTCGCAGACTCTGGATCGCGCTTGGGGTGCCGCTGCTCGCGATCGGCCTGGTGGGCGTCTTTCATCCCGTCGGCAGCGGTTACGCGCTGGCAGGCTGGCTCGCGGGGTCGCTCGTCGTCGCTTACCTGGGTTATAGCCTCGCAACCATCAACTATCACGCCTGGGGCGCGGAATTGGGCACCGTCCCCCACGAACGTACCCGGGTCACTGCCGCTCGGGAGGGGCTTGCCCTGATCGGGGTCCTCCTGGCGGCGGCAATTCCCGCGTGGCTTGCCTCAGGGCAGGGCGAAGCGGAGGGGCTGTCCCGGTTCAGCCTTCTCTTTCTGCCTCTGCTGGTCGTCGCATCCTGGGTCACGTTGCGCTACGCGCCGCCGGCGCCGGGGCATCAGCGCATCCACGGACACGGCTTCCTGCGGGCCCTGGGTGCGCCTCTCTCCAACCAGCCCTTCCGCCTGCTGGCCGCGGTATTTCTCCTTAACGGGATCGCCGCGGCGATTCCTGCTACTTTGGTTTTGTTCTTCGTCCAGGACGTCTTGCTGAGTCCGAAACTCGCCGGCGCCTACCTGGTGATCTATTTTCTCGCGGGGGCCGCCGGCATGCCGGGGTGGCTTGCCCTGTCGGCGCGGATCGGAAAAAAGGCGGCATGGATTGCGAGCATGCTGCTTGCCGTCGCCGCGTTCGTCTGGGCTTTTTCCCTGGGGGCGGGGGACAGCCTTGCCTTTTTCGTCATCTGCGCCCTGTCGGGGCTGGCCTTGGGAGGGGATCTTGCCCTGGCGCCTTCGCTGCTCGCGGACGTGATCGATGAAAAGGAAGGGCCGAACTCGCGCACGGCGGGTGCCTACTTCGGCGTTTGGAGCCTGCTCAACAAGCTGAATCTCGCCCTCGCCGCGGGAATCGCGCTGCCGTTGCTGGGTTTCCTGGGGTACCAGCCGGGGGCGGCGGGGCAGGGCACATTCGCCCTCTCCGTCAGCTATGCGCTCCTGCCTTGCGCCCTCAAGCTGGCCGCGGCGGCGCTGCTGGCGGGAGCGACCCTGCAAGGTGGCGCGGTCCGCGCCGGAGCCCAAGTCTGATGATGATGGCATTGGTCAAAGGGGCCGCCTCGCTGTCCGCGGCCTTGCTCCTGCTCGGCGGCTGCGCAGCGACCACCGTGGACGCCTATCGTGGTCAGAAGCCGACCCTGGACCTCAGGACCTATTTCGACGGCACGGTGGACGCCTGGGGCATTTTCCAGGATCGCTCCGGCAAGGTGGTCAAGCGTTTTCAGGTGCGTATTGAGGCCAGCTGGGACGGCGATACCGGCACCCTCGACGAGCATTTCCAATACTCGGACGGCAGCACCAGTCGCCGGGTATGGACCATCACTAGGATCGGCGAGCACTCCTACACGGGGACCGCTTCGGACGTGGTGGGCACGGCGCGGGGCGAAGCCTTCGGCAACGCCCTGCGCTGGCAATATGTTCTCGAACTGGATGTCGATGGCAAATCCTATGAGGTGGATTTCGACGACTGGATGTACCTCATCGACGAGCGGGTGATGCTTAATCGTTCGGTCATGAGCAAGTTCGGAATCACGCTGGGCGAAGTGACGCTGTCTTTCATCAAGCGCCCCCGGGAAGGGTAATAGTGTCCCTGAATCCCCCCATCCGTAACTGGCGCGGCCGCCGCGTCTGGGTCGTAGGCGCTTCCAGCGGGATCGGCGCTGCCGTCGCGAAGCTGCTGCTTGGGGCGGGCGCGCGCGTCGCGCTCAGTGCGCGTTCCGCGCCATCCCTGGAGGCGCTGGCTTCCGGCTTCTCCGGGGATAACACGCTCTGCCTGCCCCTGGATGCAACCCGGCCCGAAGCCCTGCTGCGGGGGATGGAGGATATCCGCGGCCATTGGGGCGGGCTCGACCTTGCGATCTTCTGCGCCGGCACCTACGCGCCGATGCGCGCATGGCAACTCGATGGCGAAAAGGCCCGCGCCATGGTGGAGACCAATTTCATGAGCGTGGTCCATGGAGTGCAGGCCGTAATCCCAGGCTTCCTCGCCCAGGGGTCCGGCGGGATCGTGATTATTTCCAGCGTTGCCGGCTACCGCGGATTGCCCAACGGGCTGGTCTACGGTTCCACCAAGGCGGCCCTCATCAATCTGGCGGAGAACCTCTATCTCGATTTGGCGCCCAAGGGGATTGGCGTGTTTCTGGTCAATCCCGGATTCGTGAAGACTCCGCTCACGGACAAGAATACCTTCCGCATGCCGGCGCTCATCGGAGCCGACGAAGCGGCCACGCGCATCGTGAGCGGCATCGAACGCGGGCGTTTCGAAATCCATTTTCCCCGGCGCTTCACCGCGCTGCTCAAGCTGGCGCGGCTCCTGCCCTACGCGCTGTATTTCCGCCTGGCCCGGGCCGCTACGGGGCTGTGACCCTCGCTATGCCCCAGGCATCCCTGGAGGCCCTGACGGGCTATTTCAACACCCTCTCGGCCAGGCGCCTCGACGGGCTGGGTTCCTATTATGCGGAGGATGCATGGTTTCGGGATCCATTTAATGAAGTCCGGGGGCTCCCGGCCATCCGCGCGGTTTTTGAAGACATGTACCGCCGGCTCTCGGACCCCCGGTTTCGCGTGACCGCGACTTTCTGCGGCGACAAGGGGGCCGTAATGTTGTGGGACTTCGAATTCGCCCTGCGGGACGGCGGGCCCCGGCACTGCCTGCAGGGGGCCAGCCACCTTTGTCTCGATGCCGCAGGGCGCGTCACCGGGCACCGGGATTACTGGGACGCCTCGGAGCTCTACGCGGCGGTTCCCGGTCTGGGGCTGCTGATGCGCTGGCTGCGAAGGCGCGCAGCCCACCGGCGCTAATTGGTGTATTCGAAGACCTTCACCACCTTGCGCACACCACCGGTGGTGCTGGCGATGTCCGCCGCTTCCTTCCCCTCCTCCTGCTTGACCAAGCCCATCAGGTACACCGTGCCAGACTCGGTCACGACTTTGATGTGATTGGCGGTAACGGTCTTGGCATCCAGCAGGCGCGCCTTGACCTTTGAGGTGAGGTAGGCGTCGTTGGATCGCGCGCCGTAGGAACTGGGGGCTGCGATCTGGATCTCGTTCACGACGTCGCGCACGCTTTCCACGGACCTGGCGACGCTGGCGATCTCGGTCTTGAGGGATTCGTTGGGCGCCTCGCCCGTCAGCAGCAAAAGGCGGTTGAAGCTCGTGGCGCTGACATTGACCTGGTCTCGGAAGCGCTCGTTGATGCGGCTCTGGGCCTTGAGCTCAATGTTCTGATCTTCCACGAAAATGCCCGTGGTGCGCCGGTCGGTGGCGACGACGGCGGTGGTGCCGACGGCGGTCCCCACAACCACCGGCGCGCAGCCCTGTGTCAGGGCCGCGAAAGCAAGCAAGAGAGTGCTGAAAACTAGTCGCATCTATTCGGTTCCTAAGAGCAAACAGTCAATGGCGTCGCACAGGCAATGCAGCGTGAGCAGGTGCACTTCCTGGATGCGGGCGGTGTTCTTGTGAGGGACGCAGATGTGCACGTCCTCGTCGGCGAGGACTCCCGCCATCTGTCCTCCGCTACGGCCGGTGAGCGCCACCACCTTCATTTCGCGCTCCTGGGCCGCGCGGACCGCTTCGATGACGTTGCGCGAGTTTCCGCTGGTGGAAATCGCGAGCAAAACATCCCCCGGGTGGCCCAGCGCCCTTACCTGCTTGGAGAATACTTCGACAAAATCGTAATCGTTGGCAATGGAGGTGAGAGTGGAACTGTCCGTGGTAAGCGCCATCGCGGCGAGCCCGGGACGTTCCATCTCGAAGCGGTTGAGAAGTTCTGCAGCGAAATGCTGGGAATCGGCGGCCGAGCCCCCGTTTCCGCAGGACAGCACCTTGCCGTCATTGATGAGGCAATGAACCATCAGCTCCGACGCCCTGGCGATCGGCGCCGCGAGCTGGTCCATGGCCTCCAGCTTGAGATGGGCGCTGTCGGTGAAGTGTCCGTTGATGCGGGAGATAAGGTCCATGGGTTTTCCTGCCTCGGCTGCGAAGTGTACCCGATTTAATGTCGCGTCCGAAATACGGTCATTCGCCGAACGCGTCGCGAACCCATTCGATACGCTGTTGCACCCTGCCGTCCAGCAGCACCGCGTCGAACCGGCACGCCGGAGCGTCGGGCATGCGGGCCAGGTAGTGGCGTGCCGCGCGCAGGAGACGACTGCGCTTCGCGTCCGTGATGCTGCCCGCGGCGCCGCCAAAACCGGGATGGCTGCGCAATCGCACCTCCACGAAGACCAGCGTGTCCCGGTCCCTCATCACCAGATCGATCTCTCCCATGCGGCAACGGTAATTGCGGTCGACGAGGACCAGGCCCTTGCTCTCGAGAAACCGCTCGGCCAGGCGCTCGGCTTCCGCGCCGGGAGAAGTCATCGGGGAGCGACGTCCTCGACGACGATTTCTCCCTCGCGGAACACCGCCGGCGTAAGCACGCGTGAGAAATAGCGGTCGACGCCCAGAATGAGCTTTCCACTGACCCCGTCCACCTGGATCCCGGGGCGCAATTCCCTCCGCATGGCTTCGGCGGCCCGGAACGCGTCGATCCCCAGGGCATACAGCCGCTCAAGCTCCTGACCCGGGCTCGGGTCCAGCCTCGGATAAATCATTACCGCGGGGTGGTCCGGCTGCAGCAGCCAGGGCATGTCCACAAAGTGGATCCCTCCGAGATCGAACACGGCCAACCGGTCCGAACTCCCCGGGTTTACCTGGGAGGTGGCAAAAACCGGAAGCGCCGGGTCTGCGAAAGGTTTCATCAGCCGGGCCCGTGCGGCGTCCATGGCGAAAAACGCCACGGAATCGAAGCGGCCGGCCAGAGCCTGCTGAAGCTCGCTCAAGCCTTCCGGCTCGCCGCGGAATGGTCGCCGCTCCTCCACGAACCCGCCGCGGGACTGCCATTCCTCGGAGAATGCCTGGTCCATGCGGCGCCCCAGCGGCGTGTCGGCAAAGATGACGATGGCCCTCCCGCGCCGCCATGTTGACGCCAGGGCTGCGACCTGGCGGGCCTCTGCTTCGGCCTGCAGGCTCAAGACGAACAGATTGCCGGGATGGGCGCTGCCCCCTTCCGGAGCATTGAGCGCGAGCGTGGGAACCCACAGTTCGCCCTGGCTCGTGAGGGCGGAGACGCCGGTCCGGGTGAGGGGGCCGACGACGATCTGCGCGCCGCCCTCCACGGCTTTGCGGTATTGCTCGAGCACCTCGCCCGGATCGTCCCCGGTCTCGTAAACCTTCACGGGAAGCGATTTCGGACCCTGCATCCGTGCTGCTGCGAGGAAACCCAGGCGGGTGATTTCAGCTGCCCGGGCGAAGGCGGGAGACCTGAGGGGCAGAATGAGGCTGATGTTCGGGGGGCCCTTGACTTCGATGACCGGCGGCAGCGGCATCGCTTCCGGGTGATCCGGATATGGCGCTGGCATCACAGTTGCCGGCTCCGGCTGGTCCATGGACAATCCCGGAGCGGCGGAGAGAAGCAGCAACAGAAAGGCGAGGAAGCGTTGCATCGGAAAGAAGACGTAAGAGAGTCGGGCACATTATATGTAGTGGCCACCCCGATTGGGAATTTGCGTGACATAACCCTGCGGGCGCTTGATGTGCTGCGCGACGTGGATACCGTGGCGGCGGAGGACACGCGCACCACCCGCGGGCTGCTTTCCCACCATGGCATCGCCTCGCGGCTGCTTTCGCTGCACGAGCACAACGAGCGTGACCGGATCGAGCAAGTGGCGGGCCTGCTCATGGCAGGCCGCGACGTGGCGCTGGTCTCGGATGCCGGTACCCCGGCGGTGAGCGATCCCGGCGCGCGACTGGTGCGGGAGCTGCGCGAGCGGAGTTTTCGGGTCGTCCCCGTCCCCGGGCCCAGCGCGGCGACCGCTGCACTTTCCGTGTCGGGCGAGGAAAACCCCCACGTCCTGTTCTACGGCTTTCTGCCCTCCAGGTCCGCTGCCCGGCGCAAGGCGCTGCAGGGCCTGCGAACGCTTCCCTTTACCCTGGTATTTTTCGAGGCGCCCCATCGCGTCGCGGAGTGCGTCGAGGACCTGCGGGAAGTGCTCGGTGGTGCGCGAAGGGTCTCCATCGCCCGGGAACTCACGAAGCTGCATGAAACGGTTCATGCCTGCGCCCTGGCCGAGGCGCCGGCGTGGCTCGCCCGGGACTACCACGAGAAAGGTGAGTTTGTGCTGGTGGTGGGCGCCGGTGAAGTCTCGCGGGCCGATTCCGGTGAAGAGAGCGAAAAGGTGCTGCGCCTGTTGCTGCGGGAAATGCCCGTGAGCCGGGCCGCGGAACTTGCCGCCAAGATCACGGGCGATAACCGCAAGGCGCTCTATCGCCGCGCCCTCGAGCTAAAGGACACCGCAGGCGGCTGATCGCGCGCCGCTATAATGACGGCACAGGCTCACCCCGCAATGAACCGACTGACTCTTGTCCGACCCGATGACTGGCATCTCCACCTGCGGGACGGCGAGGCCATGGCGTCGGTGCTGATGCACACGGCGGCGCGCTTCGCCCGCGCCATCGTGATGCCAAACCTCAAACCGCCGGTGACCACGGTCGATGCCGCGGGCCGCTATCGTGAGCGCATCCTGGCCGCCCTTGCGCGCGACGCGCGCTTCGAACCACTAATGACCCTTTACCTCACGGATAACACGCAACCGGAGGAAATCGATCGCGCCCGGGCCAGCGGATTCGTGCATGGCGTCAAACTTTACCCCGCGGGGGCTACCACGCACTCGGATGCCGGCGTCACCGATGTCGCGCGCTGCGCTCCGGCGCTCTCGGCCATGGAACGCGCCGGCCTTCCCCTGCTGATTCACGGTGAAACGACCGACCCGGCCGTGGACGTGTTCGACCGGGAGAAGGTCTTTCTCGAGCGGGTCGTGGCGCCGCTCATCGGGCGCTTTCCCGGGCTGCGCGTGGTGCTGGAGCATGTGACGACGCGGGATGCCGTGGAATTCGTGAACGCCGCGCGGGCCGGCGTGGCGGCCACCATCACCGCCCACCATCTGCTGCTCAACCGCAACGCCATGTTCGAAGGCGGACTGCGCCCTCACCATTACTGCCTGCCGGTACTCAAGCGGGAGGAGCACCGCCAGGCGCTGGTGGCGGCGGCTACCGGCGGCAGCCCCAAGTTCTTCCTGGGCACCGACAGCGCGCCCCACGCCCGCGCCGCGAAGGAGTCGGCTTGTGCGTGCGCGGGCATCTACACCGCCCATGCCGGGATCGAGCTCTACGCCGAAGCTTTCGAGCGGTCCCGCGCGCTGGACCGCCTCGAAGCTTTCGCCAGCTTCCACGGCCCCGATTTCTATGGATTGCCTCGCAACCGCGATACCATCACGCTGGTGAAAGACGCCTGGACGGTGCCGCCGCAGTATGCCTTCGGCGGCGACGTTCTGGTGCCGATGCGCGCCGGCGCCGAGGTGGGCTGGCGACTCGCCTGATTCCGGGATTCGCTCCGGGGAGCGCCGGAGCGACGGGTTCCGCGTCGCCGCCGACCGGTTGGGAGCGATGGTCTCCAACCGGCCCCTTGATTTCCCGCGCCCGTGGGAAGGGCGCCACCAGGATCGGCTGAATCTTTTTGCCGCCACTTCTGCGCGAAGCGGCCGGAGCGGGGAGCTTGGCACGCCCTGCCGTTTGGTCTCGCAATCCGTGCGCCAGGTGTCCACCGGCGGTAAAATACTCGGGCGAAGCTGGCCAGACAGCCGCCGGGGAACCTGTTTCCCCGGAGGAAAGTCCGGGCTCCGCAGAGCAGGATGCCGGCTAACCGCCGGGCGCCGCGAGGCGACGGAAAGTGGCACAGAGAACAGTCTGCCTAAGCGTCTTTGACGCCGGCGATGGTGAAACGGTGGGGTAAGAGCCCACCGC
>DKBC01000316.1 GCA_002451065.1 Betaproteobacteria bacterium UBA6910 | reverse complement strand
ACCAGTAGTCGCGCTGCATGCCCTCGGCCTTCCCTGCGATGGCGCTGCAACCCACGCTGTGGCGCGACGAGGGGTATCCGGAAAGGAACCCCAGGCTGTTGGCATAGACGAATTGAGACTCATGGGCGGAGACTGAGGCACCCTCGGAATTGGTGACGCGCCGGTCTGCCACGAAAGCGGCATCCTCGCAGGCCTTGGCCAGCGCAATCGCCTCTTCCACCGACAGAGTCCACGGATGGTAGAGCTGGAGGTCCGGGAATTCCCGCGCCAGGAGGTCCTCGTCGGCGAGCCCTGCGCACGCGTCGGCAGCCGTGTATCCGGCGATGCTGAGCGCGGCGTCCACGGTTTCGCGGATGGACCTGGGCGAGAAATCGGATGTGCTGGCGTGGCCGCGCTTCATTCCGATATAGACCGTGACACCGAGCCCCTTGTCACGATTGTACTCGATGGTTTCCACCTCGCCCCGCCGCACCGTGACCGACTGGCCGAATCCCTCAGTCACCTCGGTCTCGCAGGCGCTCGCGCCGCGGGCCGTCGCCCGCGACAGAACGTCGCGAGCCATTTGCTGAAGGGTCTCGAACCGGTGGTAAAAGCGGGCTTCGTCCATTGCTCTCGCGGGGCCTGATTCGGAAAAGGCGGTATCATATCAGCCCGGACCGCAGGCGTTGACAACCCCATGGAATCCTCCGGGACTCTTAGCAAGACCCAGCGCAAGAAACAGATGCACGAGATGCAGGTGCTCGGAGAGCAGCTCGTCAAGTTGAAGCACGAGCAACTGGCGCAGATGGGACTGCCGGACACCCTGCTTGACGCAGTGCTGGAAGCCCAGCGCGTGAAAACCCGCGAAGCCCGCAGGCGGCAGCTGCAGTATGTGGGGCGCCTGATGCGCGATGTGGATGCGGCCCCTATACGCGCGCGGCTTGCGATCCTCGGCGGCCGGTCCCGGCAGCACAGCGCCTGGCTTCATCTCCTGGAGCGCTGGCGCGAGCGGCTGCTCACGGATGAGGATTCACTTCGGGCCTTCGCCGAAGAGCATCCAGTCGAGGACCTGCAGCGCCTGCGCGCATTGTGCCGCACGGCGCGCAAGGAGCGCGAAGAGGGCAGGCCCCCACGCAATTATCGGGCGCTATTTGATGCGCTGCGCGCGATTATTCCGCCGCCGAGATCCTCCGGAGCAACTGAAACAACGGATGAGACCCATGAGTGATGAAGCCCTGATTGTTGGATTGGTTTCCGTAAGCGATCGCGCCTCCCAAGGCGTTTACCGCGACGAAGGCCTTCCCGCCCTGGAGAACTGGCTGGCGCGGGCCCTGGCGAGCCCCTGGCGGTCGATACGGCGACTGATACCCGACGAGAAGCACGTCATCGAAAGGACACTTATCGAACTGGTGGACCAGGAAGGCTGCCACCTGGTGCTTACCACCGGCGGAACCGGACCCGCGGCCAGGGATCTGACTCCTGACGCCACACTGGCGGTGGCAGACCGCGAAATGCCCGGATTCGGGGAACAGATGCGCCAGATCAGCCTACGTTTCGTGCCCACCGCGATTCTTTCGCGCCAGGTCGCTGTGATCCGCGGGAAAAGCCTGATTCTGAATCTGCCGGGTCAGCCCAAGTCGATCCGGGAAACCCTGGAAGGGCTCAAGGGTTCCGAGAGCCAACCCCCGATACACGGCATCTTTGCCGCCGTGCCTTACTGCGTTGACCTCATCGGGGGACCCTATATCGAAACCCACGACGAGGTGGTCAAAGCGTTTCGTCCGAAAAGCGCCCAGCGCGCCAAGACTTCGCCCTGAGGAAACCCGGGCGCCGACCAGGCACCCCCGCGGCCCAAAACCCTAGCTAGAACTTCACGCCGGTGCCAACCAACTCCCGCGACTCGATGCGGTAGGAAAACGTGACCGGATCCAAGCTGTCCCGCTTCTTGCTCCCCAGTTCGGCTTCGGGAAACGCAAAAAATGGGACCGAACCGTTGGAACTGCCGGGGAGGCTCACCTCATCGCCGTAGTTGAAAACGAACCAGTTCATTTCCGAGGTCCCGAACAGGGTGTCCCTGAGCTTCACGATCTTGGGATCCGAAAGCGGGAGCCCCTCCATCTCCACGGCGCGACGCACGTCCGAGGGATTCACCGGCACCCAGCCTGCGCCGCCCACATAGAACTCGGCGCGGCAATGCTGTCCGCGGCTCACATCCCCGTAGACGCCAAGGCTCTTGAAGAGCTCCGAGTCGTCGACGCGAATCCCGTAAAGCTCGCGCGCCGGGACGCCTGACGCCCGGCACAGCGCGACGAACAGCGCGCTGAAGTCGGCGGAGCGACCCGACAACCTGCCCGATTGAAGCATTGCCTTGGGATCACCCTGCCCGCAGCCGCGGATGTTCTGGTCGTAGCGCACGTTCTCAACGACCCAATCGTAAATCGCCCGCGCTTCTTCCAGGGGAGAGGACGCGCCCTTGGTCGCCGCCTGCGCCGTCGAGCGCACGATGCCATCGGTGGAGATGCGCTTGGTGGGTTTCAACCATCCCAGCACATTCTTCGGTAGCGCCGCCTTGGATCCCTTCTTCGCGGCATCCAGATGGGCATGACGATCGGCAGTCTTGATGATGGTGCTCACCGTCACCGTGCGCGGAGCCTTGCCCCGCCACTCCGCGACGAACGCCGACTGGCCTCCACCAACCTTCTGAATTGCCGCCTTGTCGGGCTTTCCGTTCCAGATGCCTGGCACCGAGCGTTGATAAGTATTATCTTCATCCCATGGCATCGGGAGCCAAAGCCGGGCCTGACCCTGATCGACGGGCAATTCAACGTAATAGCTGAAGCGAAAGCCGCGCCAGTTTACGGATTCTTCGTGATACGGGAATCCCTTGGGGGAAGCGGCCATGAGCGCCGCGCCGGCCCCGCCAAATTTGATGAAATCGCGCCTGTCCATCTGTGTCCTCCTGTTTTGACGCGTATAGGTTTCTCGCGGACCAATATAGCTCCCAGAGTGGGCCTCGTCAAAGCAAAATTCCACATTAATCATGACGTCATCGTTGCTTTCGAACATTGAGATTGAGACCGGCCCCGCACCCTCACGAAGCGTGATCTGGCTCCATGGACTCGGTGCCGATGGGCATGATTTCGAGCCCGTAGTGCCGCTGCTGGACCTGCCCGCCAGTCCTTCGGTGCGGTTCGTGCTTCCCCATGCCCCCGCCCGTTCCGTGACCGTTAATGGTGGAATGGTCATGCGCGCCTGGTACGACATCCGCCGGGCGGATCTGGCAACGGAGGAGGATGAGGTAGGACTCAGGGATTCCCAGGCGGCAGTCGAAGCTCTCATCAGCCAGGAAAAACTGAGGGGGATCGCGGCCGAAAGAGTGGTTCTGGCTGGATTTTCGCAGGGAGGCGCCGTCGTTCTGCAGACGGCCCTACGCTACGCCGAGCGCCTCGCTGGCATCCTGGCGCTATCGGCCTACCTCCCGCTACCCGATGCCGCCGAGGCGGAGCGTCACGCCGCGAACACCGGCCTTCCGATTTTCATGGGGCATGGCCTGCAGGACCCGGTGGTTCCTGCGGCACTCGGCATGGCCTCCCGGGACCGGCTCCAGAGCTTTGGTCACCCGGTAAGCTGGCACGAGTACCCGTTGCCCCATTCAGTCTCCCTGCAGGAGCTTAATGACGCTGGTAATTGGCTGACCGGCGTACTTGCCTGAATCGGGCTTCAGGCTTCCTCGCGCCGGATCTCGCGGAAGCGGGCGATTTCGAACTCCTCTGCGCGCTCCATCAGCGTAACCGGTACCAGCAGGCGCCGCCGATGTTCCCCCAACATCTCCAAATTGTGCTCCATGGAGAAGAGGCCGGGGCGGGTGGCCACCACCACATCCCCCGGGTCCGGCGTGACCTCCCTCAGATGGAGCGCAGGAAGGTAGCCTTCTGCGTCGAGTCTGAGCGCAGTCCGCCAGGAACCCGAGGCCGGGCGCAGCCTGGCGCTCGCCGTCTCGTGCGCTAGCGTCTGGACGCCTACTTGTCCCCGATTCTCCCGGTCGCGTGACAACCGCCGGATAATGCCCAGGCCCCAGCGCTCAACACCCTCCGGGCGAATGCCGATTACTGCGCCAACTCTTATCCAATCCGGCTTCATCTCGGGGATTGAGGCCCGGAAACCGCTGGCGCTGATGTCCTCTATGACCCAACTCTCGATACCGTCCAGGCCCAAGGATCCCGAACTCACGACTTCGTCGATGAGGCGGTCCAGCCCGTTGACGACAGCCAGCCGCGCGTGGACCCTATGGCGTAAATGCTTCCGCTCCGGAGGGATTGGTGCCCAGTGGAGGGACAGGTGACTCATGGCTGCAAGAACGGCTTCCGGCGGGTAAATCCCGCCGAGGCCAATTTCCGGAGGCACTGTCCCCTGCTCGAGGGCGGGCCGCGCCTTTTCCATCTCCTGGGGCGCGGTGCCCGCCCCGAACAGCATCATGGACGGCTTAAGGGTCGCCGAAGACATTAGCCTTCCGGGTGCGCGGCTTCCATCCAGATCGAAGGCGTAGCACCCGGGCACGCGCCGGCCGCGCTCCACCTCAAAATAAGGAGAGAAATGGACGGTAAGCCGTTCCGCAATCTCCAGCAACAATGGAGAAAGCGTGTCCGGCGACGTGGCCCAAAGCATCAGCACCTTCACCATTTCGCGTTGGGCGTCGGTCGCGCCCGGCACATTGGGATAGAGATCCAACGCCTGCCGCTCCAGCGATCGCTCCAGTGCAAATCGATAGAATGCGGAGAGAACTGTCCAAAGATCATCGTCGATCGGGCCGTAGCGCAACTGGAGCCATTTAAGTTGCTGGCCCGCGGCGCGGATGCCCCGGCAGACGGCGAGTGGCAGCATGCGGCGGCCATCGGTCCGGGCAGCCTCTCCTGCCTCGGCAAGACAGGCCGCATAGCCGGCGGTCAGATGCTTCCAGAAGCCGAAAGCGGCGTTCCACAGGCGCTGCTCATGGGACTGCTGTATGCGCGATGCTGCCAGATAATCTCTGAGAACCTTGCGATGAAACGGCTGCCCAGCTTCGTCGAGCCGCTTGACGACTCCGATCCTTTTCTCGAGCGGGAAGCCCTCGGTGCGCAGCACCGACCCGGTCCACTTGACGATCTCGTCCAGGGCCCTCGGCGCGTCCGCCACCGGCAGCGCGGCCAGCAATTCCTGGGCTCGTGCGGCATCCGCCAGGGGATGGTCGGGTTTCCGGTCTTTAAACCACTTGAACATGTCAGGGGCAGTTCCCTTCTTATTGTGGCCCCGCTAAGCGACGGGGACGGTCTCACAACAAATATTCTAGACAACACCAGACCGTTTCACCGACTTCCGTGAGTTCGCGCCGTCACAGCGGCACGCCGCCCGCGCCGCACATCCACCGCCCGCAGTACCGCCAATCCTGTGACAAAATACACACTCGTGATCAGCATCGCCAAGCGATGGTCGCCGCCCGAAATCCACGTAACTACGCCGTAGGTGATCGGACCAAGAATCGAAGACAGCTTCACAGCGAGCCCCCAAAGCCCGAAGAACTCCGCCCGTCGTGGAGCGGGACTGAGATACCCCACCAGTGCTCGCCCCGCCGACTGGGAGGAACCCAGGCAGAGCCCCGCCAGATTGGCCGCTGCCCAGAACATCGCCGGCCCGGTGGAGGACCAGGCAAGTATCACCACCAGGATCCATCCCGCGAGCGTGAGGGCGATGGTCGGCACATGGCCAATGCGGTCCTGCACCTGGCCAAAACCCAATGCGCCGGCAGCCGCGGTCACATTCACCACCAGGATCAGGGTCAGCGTCTGCTGGGTGTCGAAACCCATGGCTTGCTGGGCATACACCGCCGCCAGCGCAATCACGGTCTGCACCCCCGCCTGGTAGAGGACCAGGCAGACCAGAAAGCGCCAAAGATCCCGGTAGCGCCGCGCATGATGCACCGTTTGCGCGAGGCGGGAAAACGACTCTCGCCAAGGATGGCCGGGGACGATCCCGGTTTGTGGCGTCGCCCGCTCTTGCAGCAGCAGAAAAGTAGGGAGACTGGCCAGCGCAAAAAGTCCGGCCGTGATCAGCATGGTCACGGGAACAAACGCTACGGCCGGGTCGCCGCGGGCCTGGGCAAAGCTGACATAGGCGAGGGAGCAACCCAGGCTCACCAGACCGCCGATATAACCCAGCCCCCAACCCCATCCTGAAACCTTTCCCAGAGACCTTCCCCTCGCAAGCTCCGGGAGGAACGCCGCGATGAGGTTCTCCCCGGCGCCGAAAAAGAAATTGCTTAGGATGATCAGAACCACACCCAGCCAGAGAGTGTCCTCTCCCGCAAACGCAAGTGCGGCCGTGAATACCACGCATCCGATGGTTGTCCCAAGCAGCAATCGCTTCTTAGCGGCATGGAGGTCAGCATAGGCCCCGAGGGCGGGCCCGGTCACCATGATGGCCGCGTAAGAAACCGCCAGCGCGGCGGTCCAGGCAAAGGTGGCCCAAGTTTGATTCCCGGCGACCACGGCGACGAAGTAGGCGTTGAATACCGCGGTAATCACCACCGTGGTGTAGCCGGAGTTGGCGAAATCGAACATCGCCCACGCCCACACCTCGCGGGGCCGCACGCCGGGGGCGAGAATAACCCTTTGCTGCCGGCCCCCGGTTTGGGGAGCCTTGCCGCCCCCGGGTCCGCCGCTCATTCAGAGAGGTTTTCGATATACCGCTTCAGCAAGCGGTTTTCGAGCGCGGCCTCGTTGAGCGCTGCCTTGGCCACATCGTGGAACGAGATGACGCCGAGCAGCGTTTCACCTTCCAGCACCGGCAGATAACGCACGTGGTGCGCAGTCATTATGCTCCGCACTTGATCCAGCGTGTCCTCGAGTGCTCCCCGCACCGATTCCGCCACCATCACATCGCCAACCGTCGTGCCCTCCAGGGCTCCGCCCCCGCTATCAATGCGCGCGAGAATCTCGCGAAAAGTGAGCATACCCGCTAACCGTCCCTCACTGAGCACCACCAGGGAGCCGATGTCGTTGCGCACCATGATGCTTACCGCGTGGATCAGGCGCGCCTCCGGGCCGATCGTAAACAGCAGGTTACCTTTCAGCTTGAGGATGTCACGGACGATCATCGAAGGCTCCGCGGGGACGCCATCTCGCGTCGGTCGCGACTTCCGCGGACCGATTCGCAAGGGTCCGCATCGGAGTCGCGGTGCCAGGAAAGGGCTAAGCCCGCCTGGGAAATGGTGCTGATGGTCAGACTCGAACTGACGACCTACTGATTACGAATCAGNNTGCTCTACCAGCTGAGCTACATCAGCAGGAAACCGCGCGAATTATACGGTCCCGGGGGTTGCCGGGCAACGGAGGGGAAATGGGGTTTCAGGCGTCCACGGGGCGGACGCGGACCACGATGTCGACGCCCTCCGCTTCCAGGCCGTCCGGGATGCTGGGCATTCCGGTCACTTCGATATCGCCCGGCGGAATATCCACCAAGGTTCCGCGTACCACGTCGTAGAGATGGTGATGCGCCGAGGTGTTGGGGTCATAGAACACCTTGGCAGGATCGACCACCACCTCGCGAATCATCCGCTTCTCGCGGAACAGATTGAGCGTGTTGTAGACGGTGGCCTTCGAACACTCGGGAACCCGCGCGTTCACGATCCCCATGACCTGATCCGCGGACAGGTGCTCGCGTCGCGAAAACAAAGCGAAAGCGATTTCAATCCGCTGATGGGTAGGATTGATCTCGTGGTGCCGTAAGAGCTCTGCGATGCCCTGCCGGGTACAAAAAGGTGCAGCGTCCATCCTGCTTTTGCCATCATAAATTCAATCAGTTGCAATATTACGACAAAGTTTGGACCTTGTCTAATTGGCGGAAGCCTTTCGCGAGAACCGACCGCCTTCGGCCGCTTCGCACGAATTCTTCCAGTGCGGACACCGAGTCCCGAGAAACGATGTGCCAAGTTCCACAAACACCGGGTTCCGCCGCCGCTCGTCCCACCCCCCGCGCCACTTGTCGGGCGACTTTGATTCAACGGGGAAATCATTTCTATGATAGGTACCAAAGAGACAACGAGGACAAGACCCATGAAACTCACCCGCGGATTCACCCTGCTGGAACTCATGATCGCCGTGGCCATCATCGCCATCCTGGCGGCCATCGCCCTTCCCTCCTACAACGAGTACGTGGCGCGCAGCATGATCGTGGAGGGCACAGCCGGTTTGGCGGACATGCGGGTGCGCATGGAACAGTTCTACCAGGACAACCGCAATTACGACGGCGCCGCTTGCGGCACCTGCGGCGCGGCCTGCCCGAATTCCCAGTACTTCAACTTTGATTGCCAATCGGCAGGCCAGACCTATGTGGCCACGGCGACCGGCGCCGACGGACGCATCAATGGCCTGGTCTTCACCATCAATGAGCAAAATATGCGCCAAACCACCGGGGTACCCAGCGGCTGGACCGCTCCGGCAGGAAATTGCTGGGCCTTGCGCAAGAGCGGGCACTGCTAGTCGGACAAGCCATGGGCACTCCCTCTACAACAACGATGCGCGGCTTCACCCTCATCGAATTGATGGTGACCATCGCAATCTTCGCGCTGCTGCTGTTTCTGGCCCTGCCGAATTACCAGACCTGGATCCAGAACACCCAGCTGCGCACGGCGGCGGAGGCGATTCTAAACGGGGTCCAGCTGGCGCGGGCGGAAGCGGTGCGCCGCAACACCACGGTGCGGATCCAGCTCCTGGGGGGCACGACCTGGACCGTGGGATGCGACGTGCCCGTGGGCGACAACGATGGAGACGGCGTGGACGATTGTCCGGCCGTGATCCAAACCCGTGCCACGGAAGAGGGCGGCACCACCTCGGCGACGCCCGCGACGACCCCTGGCGGCGCGACCACCCTCACCTTCAACGGCCTGGGGCGGGTGATTCCCAACACGGACGCCAGTCCCTCCATCACGCAGGTGGATGTGGACTCCAACACCCTCAGCGCGACCGACAGCCGGGAGCTGAGGATCACCATCGCGTCCGGAGGCGCGGTGAAAATGTGCGACCCGCAGGTCATCGCCGCCGGTGACCCCAGGGCCTGCCCGTGAGGACCTGCCATGCACGCACCGACCACACTTAGCAGCCAGAAGGGCGCATTCCTGCTGGAGGCGCTGATCGCGATCCTGATCTTTTCCATGGGCATCCTGGCCATGGTCGGACTGCAGGCCGCGGCCATCAACAGCGTCTCGGAGTCCAAGTACCGCACCGATGCCGCCTTTCTCGCTAACGAGATCATCGGGCAGATGTGGGTCGCGGACCGCAACAATATCGACGCATTCAATCATCCCGGCGGAACGGCGCCGGCGCTGGCCGCTTGGGCCGCCAAGGTGGATGCGACGCTGCCCGGCGTCGGCGCCAACCAGCCCCAAATCGTGGTCGCCGGCAATGCCCTGACTGGTTATACAGTCACGGTTAGCGTCGGCTGGCAGGCGCCCGCCGCGACGACTCCGAGCCAGTACACCGGGATCGCATTCATACATAACCCGTGAGAAAAGTGGACATGCGCAACGCGATCAAACTCAGGTCCATGGCCGGTTTCTCCCTGGTGGAGCTGATGGTGGGCGTCCTCATCGGGCTCATCGGGGTCATGGTTATCTTCCAGGTGTTTTCGGTCTCCGAGGGCGTCAAGCGCACCACCACCGGCGGCGGTGACGCCCAGCAGAACGGCTCCCTGTCCCTGTTTTCCATCGAGCGCAACCTGCGCATGGCGGGCTACGGCATGAACGTGCTGAACTTCATCGGATGCCCCATCCGCTTCTATGACGAGGGCGTGACGCCGCCCGTGGAAAGCACCGACGGCAGCTGGAAGCTGGTGCCGGTGGAAATCATCTCCGGCGCCGGCACGCTGCCGGACACCATCGTCATGATGCGGGGAGACTCCGACCTCACTCCGGTGCCGGCCAAGATGACCCAGGGCATGCCCTCGCCGTCGTCCGCCTACAAGGTGGACGTGCGCTACGGGTTCCGGCCGGGGAACGTCACCCTGGCGGTGGAGCCGGGCAAGGACTGCACCATCGCCCAGGCCACCGAAATTCCCGGAACGCCGGGCCAGAGCGACAACGTGATCCACAACAGCGGCACCTACCAAGACGACAACGGGGTGTCGCACGCGGCCCGCTACAACAAACCGGCCGGCCTCGGCGTCTCCTACAGCAAGGGGGCGCTGCTCTACAACCTGGGGGCCCTGCCTGCCCGGTATGTGTTCGCCATCGAGCAGAACCGGCTCACGTTCCAGAACACGATGACCGAACCCACCTCCAGCGCCCTGTTCGACAACGTGGTGCAGCTCCAGGCCGAATACGGCAAGGACACCAACGGTGACGGCATCGTGGACGCCTGGAATGCCGTTTCCCCGGCGCCGGGTTCCGTGGATTGGCAGGGGATCATCGCCCTGCGCATGGCGGTGGTCGCCCGCAGCACCACGCCGGAGAAGCCCAACCCGGCCACGGGGGTCTGCGACATCACCACCGCCAACCCCACCTGGGCGGATCCGCCCCAGCCCATCGACCTCAGCGTCACGGGCGCGAACTGGCAGTGCTTCCGCTACAAGGTGTTCGAGACGGTGGTGCCCCTCAAGAACCTGATCTGGAGGCCCGAGATATGACGCGCCCCCGCAAGCATTCATTGACCGCGCTGGCGCCAGCCCGGCGCCAGAGGGGGCTGGTGCTGTTCGTCGCCCTCATAGTGCTGGTGGCCATGACCCTGGCAGGAATCGGCATGGTGCGCTCGGTGGACACCGCCAACCTCATTGCCGGCAATCTGGCCTTCAAGCAGGGCACGATTCAGCTTGCGGACCGGGGCATCGAGGCCGCCTTCCAGTGGCTGATCCCGCGCGCCACCGGCACTGCCCTTTACAACACAGATCAGGCGGCGGGGTATTACTCGGTGCCACCGGTACAGACACCGGACTGGTACGACCCTGCCGTGTGGGCCAATTCGGGGTGCGTCAACGGCTGCAACCCGGACCCCGATACCGGAGTCGTGGTGCGTTACATGATCCACCGCCTGTGCAACTGCGCCGGGACGGCGCCGGAGGGCAACTGCCCTTCGGGTGAACCCAATCAGTGCATGATCGCCTATGACACCAGCGGCAAGTCTCCCGGCGGCAGCAAGGCGGCGGGCGCCGCGGTCTACACCAGCACGCCCATCATGCATTACCGCATTACCGTGCGGGCGGACGGCCCGCGCAACACGGCCAGCGTGGTTCAGACAACCCTGGCCATACGGCAATAAAGGAAAAGGATGAGCGGACCATATCCGCAACGGAGGTAGCACCATGAAAAACAGCAAACACTCCAAATTGTGCCGGCTCGCTGCCACCTTGCTCGCGGCCGCGCTGGCCGGGATGCCGGCCGCCGGGCGCGCGGAAGTCACCGACTTGGCTTCGGGCCCCCTGGCGGACGCCACCACGGCCCTGGTGCTCCCGAACATGATGTTCATGCTCGACAACTCCGGCAGCATGCAGTGGAGCTATATGCCGGACGAGAACTTCGTGCGCACCTACTATCAAAAGGTGGGTTACCGCAGCCACCTCTGCAACAAGATGTATTACAACCCGAACATCGTGTACGCCCCCCCGCTGCGGGCCGACGCGACACCGTTCCCGGACTCCAGCTTCACCCAGGCGCCCTACGACGGTTACCGGGCGGGGGCGCCGCTAGTGAACCTGAACAACTCGTTCCTGGCCTGGCACTCCAACGCCAGCGCAGCTTTCGCCCCGCCGGCCGGCTTCGACTCCGACTGCTGGGGTTTGAACGGCAACGAATGCACCGTCAACAACGGCGCCAACGACGTGATCAAGAACCAGGCCGAGGCCGCCCACTATTACGTCTACACCGGCACCCGCGCCGACAAGCTCGGCAACGGCTCCACCAACGTCAACGTCAACAACCAGAACCGGGACGACTGCGTGGATGACCCGGCGGACAATAACTTCGCGTCCCGCTGGACCAAGAAGGTGGTGGGACCCAACTCCGGGCCGGGCGGCACCGACGAGCGGACCAACTTCGCCAACTGGTTCACGTACTACCGCACCCGGATCCTGGCCATGAAGACCGCCGCCAGCCGCGCCTTCGCCAATGTGGGCGACAATTTCCGCATCGGCTTTATCACCATAAACCCCGGGTCCCCGGTGGCCAGCGACCAGTACCTGGCCCTGAACCGCTTCGACGCCACTCAGAAGGCCGACTGGTTCGCGAAAATGCAGGCGATTCGCCCCAGCGGCGGCACGCCCCTGCGGGAGGCCCTGTCCCGGGTCGGGCGCCACTATGCCGGAGTCAAGACCGGCATCAACGACGGCATGGGCGCGGACCCCATCCAGTACTCCTGCCAGCAGAACTTCACCCTGCTCACCACCGACGGTTTCTGGAACGGCGCCGCGGGCATCCGGATCGGCGGAGCGGCGATTGGCAACCAGGACAACGTGGAGGACACCGCCCAGCCCATCATCGTCAAGCGCAGCATCGGCACCTTCGACGGCAACCTGAATGGCGCCTCCGACACCCTGGCCGACGTGGCCATGTATTACTACAAGACCGACCTGCGGCCGGCGGGCTCCACCAACGACGCGGGCACCGACATTTCCGAAAACAACGTCCCCAAGACCCCCCGGGAGCCGGAGGTGGCCCACCAGCGCATGATAACCTTCGGCCTCGGCCTGGGAGTGAACGGCAAGATGGTGTTCCGGTCCGACTACGAGACCGCGACGGCGGGGGATTTCGCCAAGATCACCACTGGCAGTGCGGGCTGCACCGGATGGCAGCCCAACAACGCCGTCTGCAACTGGCCGGTGCCCAGCGCCAACGATCCCTCCGCCATCGACGACCTGTGGCACGCGGCGGTGAACGGCCGGGGCAAGTATTTCAGCTCCCAGGACCCGGATTCCCTGCGGGACGGGATTTCCTCGGCCCTGGCCGGCGTGTCGGCGCGGGTCGGCGCGGCCGCGGCCTCCGCCACCTCGAGCCCCAACATCACCGAGACCAGCAACTTCATCTTCAGCAGCACCTATCGCACCGTGACCTGGGACGGCGAGGTGATTTCCCAGCGCATCGACACCGTCACCGGGGAGGTGATCCCGACCATCCTTTGGTCCGCCCGCACCAACCTGGAGGGCAAGGTGGCGGCCGTCAACGACACCCGCAACATCCTCATGTTCGAGCGCGCCAACGCCAGCAAGCTCAAGGCCTTCCAGGACAACGTGATGACCGCCGCGGAAAAGGCCCTGTTCGCCAATGCCTGCCTGGTGGGCAACTTCAAGCTTTCCCAATGCGGGGACCTGGCGGTGGCGGACCAGAACAAGGCCAGCAGCAGCGCAAACATGGTGGGGTTCCTGCGGGGCCAGAGCCAGTTCGAGGGGAGCATCTTCCGGGACCGGGAATTCGTCCTGGGCGACCCCGTGAACGCGACTCCGGTCTATGTCAAGGAGCCCCTGTTCGGCTTCGGCGAGGGCACCCCCGGCGTTCCCGCCACCGCCTACGGCGCTTTCAGGGACGCCAACAAGAATCGCCAAGCCATGCTCTACGTGGCGGCCAACGACGGCATGCTCCATGCCCTCAACGCCGATACCGGCGTCGAGGCCTGGGCTTTCGTGCCGCCCCAGGTGATGCCCAACATGTACAAGCTGGCGGACAAGGCCTACGCCAACAAGCACGAGTATTTCGTGGACGGCTCGCCGGCCACCATGGACGTGTTCTTCGGCGGCGCTTGGCACACCATCCTGGTGGGCGGCTTCAATCGCGGCGCGCGGGGCTACTACGCCATGGACATCACCGACCCGCTGGCGCCCCGGGCACTCTGGACCTTTTGCGTCAGCGCCGCCCTGTGCGACGTCACCGACAACGACCTGGGGCTGAGCTATGGCAATCCTGTGATCACCCGCCGCGCCAGCGACGGCAAGTGGGTGGTGATCGTCACCTCCGGCTACAACAACCATGTCGCCCCGGGCGACGGCCGGGGCTGGCTCTACGTGCTGGATGCGGGCACCGGCGCCGTCCTGTCCAAGGTCGGCACCGGGGTCGGCGACACCACGGTCAACTGCGGCGTCAACCTCTGCGGTCCCAGCGGGCTGGCGAAGATCAGCGGCTACGCCGATGACTTCTTCGCCGACGGCATCTCCAAGTTTGTCTATGGCGCCGACCTCTGGGGCAATGTGTGGCGCTTCGACCTGCAGGTGTCTCCGCCCAGCATTCTCAAGATCGCCGAGCTCAGGGGGCCCGACGGCAAGCCCCAGTCCGTGACCACCCGCCCCGAATTGAGCGACATCGCGGGCAACCGGGTGCTGATCGTCGGCACGGGGCGCTACCTGGGCGTCAACGACTTGCAGGACCCGGCGAGCATTCCCCTGCCCTACTCCAGCACCCAGTCCGTGTACGCGATCAAGGATAGCAGCGTCAACTGGGGCAACTTCCGCAATGCGGCGGGGGTCGTGCAGCGCAATCTCTCGGCCATCACCGACACCCTGAGGACCATCACCTCGGGAGGACCCCAGAATATCAACTGGGCCACCAGCCCCGGCTGGTTCCTGGACTTTGACCTCGAAGCCGGGGAACGCGTCAACATCGATCCCATCCTGGTCCTCGGAACCCTGGTCCTCACCACCAACGTCCCGAGCCAGGACGCGTGCACGGTGGGCGGCGACAGCTGGACCTACTTCTTCGACTACTCCAGCGGGCTCTATGTGTCCAGCTCCCCCGACCAGATCGGCGGCTACAAGAAGATCGGCGCGCTGGTTGTGGGCAATGTGGTGGTGCGCCTGCCAAGCGGCGCGCTGCGGCTGATCCAGACCGACGTCAAGGGCGACAAGACCACCCGCGGCGTGCCCGTCGGCGGCGCCGCCGGGGTCGGCCGCCGGGTAAACTGGCGGGAACTGATCCGCTAGAGAAACGCCGCCTCACTGGGAGCCCCGTCGCATCTCCGGCGGGGCTTTCCTATTGGCGCGGGCAATCAGGAAGGTCAGGGCCCGGGCCTTGCCGTCAGGGATTTGGGCAGGGGGAACACCACGTTCTCCTCAATTCCCGGCAGTTCCTGAACCGAGTTGGCGCCCAGGGACTTGAGGCGGCCGATCACCTCCTGCACCAGCACCTCGGGTGCCGAGGCGCCCGCGGTGACGCCCACGCGGCGCTTTCCGGTAAGCCACTCGGGTCGGAGATGCTCGGCCGCGTCCACCATGCGGGCTTGGGTGCCGGCGATTTCCGCCACCTCCCGCAACCGGTTGGAATTGGAGCTGTTGGGAGAACCCACCACGATCACCAAATCGCAGCGACCCGCAAGGAGCTTCACCGCGTCTTGCCGGTTCTGAGTGGCATAGCAGATGTCATCCTTGCGCGGACCCGCGATCCCGGGAAAGCGTGCCTTGAGGGCAACCACGATCCGGGCGGCGTCATCCACCGACAAGGTGGTCTGGGTGACGAACGCGAGGCTGTCCGGATTCACCGGCGCAAGGCGAGCCACGTCCTCTGGTGTTTCTACCAGGTAAATTCCATCCCGGGCCTGGCCCATGGTGCCCTCCACCTCCGGGTGCCCGCGGTGCCCGATCATCACCACCTCCCGCCCCTGGTCGCGCATGCGCGACACCTCGGCATGCACCTTGGTGACCAGGGGGCAGGTGGCGTCAAACACCCGCAGTCCGCGCTCCGCCGCTTCCTGGCGCACCGACTGGGAAACACCGTGGGCGCTGAAGACCACCGTCGCGCCGGCGGGCACCTCGGAGAGTTGCTCCACGAACACCGCCCCCTTGCCTCTCAGGTCCTGCACCACGAAGCGGTTGTGGACCACCTCGTGCCGCACGTAAATGGGGGCGCCGTGCAGCGCCAGGGCCCGCTCCACGATTCCGATGGCGCGGTCGACGCCGGCGCAGAAGCCGCGGGGATTGGCGAGAAGTACGTCCATGATTCGGATCTCGATCTGGAACTGATGATAAAGGACCCCGCATTCCGGGGCTACCCCGCGCGGCTTAGGGTCAACGGCAGATCTCCACCACCTCCACCTCGAAAACCACGGGGCAGCCGCTCAGTGGATGGTTGAAATCCACGGTGACGGTGGTGTCGGTCCAGCTCTGGATCAGGCCCGCCACGCTGCGCCCGTCGGGCAGCTCGAATTCCACCAGGGAACCGGCCGCAAGATCGAAGCCCTTGGGGAAATCCTCTCGGGCGAGTTCCCTGACCAATGCAGAATCGGTCTCGCCGAAGGCTTCCCCGGGACTGAGGTGGAACGCCCGGTGCGCTCCCTCGTCCAACCCGACAACGCAGCGCTCCAGGTGTTCCGCCAGCTCCCCTGCGCCAATCACGAAGGTTTCGGGCCCCTCGCCAAAATTGTCCGTGATCGTTTCTCCCGCGGGCGTGCTCAGCCGGTAACGCAGAAGCACGGTGTCGCCGGGAGCCACGGCGGCGTTCGCGGGCGCCACTCAGCCCCCGGCTCCCCGCGGCTTGCGCAGGCTGTCCAGCACCACCAGGGTCGCGCCCACGGTAATCGCGGAATCCGCCAGGTTGAACGCCGGCCAATGCCAGCCCGCAGCGTGAAAATCGAGAAAGTCCACCACGTGCCCGAGCATAACCCGGTCCCACAGGTTGCCCAGGGCGCCGCCCAGGATCAGGCTCAGCGCCAGCCCGAACAGCGTGTCCCGCCAGTGCCGGCGCAGGAGGTAAAGAATGACCAGCGCCGCGGCAACGGTGATCGCGATGAAGAACGGCCTCTGCCAGCCCGAAGCCTGGGCGAAGAGGCTGAACGCCGCGCCCTTGTTATAGGTAAGCACCAGGTTGAAGAACGGCGTGACCGGAATCACCTCCCCAGCAGCCAGCGAGCTCTCGACCCAGCGCTTGCTCAAAAAATCCAGCACCACGATCGCCAGCGCGGCGACCAGATACCAGGCTAGGCGCCGCTTGGCGCACTCCGGGGAACAGCCCGCGTCAGGCATAGCGCCGGGTTTCGCCGGGGCCGAACAGGTTCGAGACGCACCGCCCGCAAAGCGTGGGATGGGCGGTATCGGCGCCGACATCGGCGCGGAAATGCCAGCACCGCTCGCACTTGGCGTGGGCGCTCGGCACCGCAGCGACACCTTCGTCTGCGGGATCGGCCACCTCCACCACGGTTGCCGCCGAAGTCAGCAGCGCGAGCCTCAGGTCTTCGCCAAAGGAGCGGAGTAGCCGCGCCCGGTCGCCGGGGGCCAGGATTTCCACTTCAGCCTGGAGGGAAGAGCCGATCTTGCCGCCGACCCGCAATTCCTCCAGCTTCTTCTGTACCCCGGCCTTGACCTCGCGCAGTACCGCCCAGCGCGCCAACAGCGCCTCGGCGTCCGCGACCTCGGGGAGGACATGCCACGCCTGCAGGAAGATGCTGTCCCCGGGATCCCGCGCCAGGTGCTTCCAGACTTCCTCGGCGGTGAACGACAGGATCGGCGCCATCAGCCGCACCAGGCTCGCGGTGACGTGCCACAGCGCGGTCTGCGCCGAGCGCCGCGCGCGCGCGCGCGACGCGCAGGTGTAGAGCCGGTCCTTGAGGATGTCGAGGTAGAAGGCGCCCAGATCCTCCGAGCAGAACGTCTGCAGCTTCTGCGCGACGAGGTGGAAGGCGTAGCGGCCGTAGTCCGCCGCCGCCTCGTCCTGCAGGCGCGCGGCGAGCGCGAGCGCGTAGCGGTCGATCTCGAGCATCTCGGCCACCGGCACGGCGTCGGTCTCCGGGTCGAAGTCCGAGACGTTGGCGAGCAGGAAGCGCAGCGT
>DKBC01000040.1 GCA_002451065.1 Betaproteobacteria bacterium UBA6910 | reverse complement strand
TGGTGATGATTACTGGTGATGATTACTGGTGATAGGAAAGCAGCTCCTGCCAAAGCTACCTATCACCATTTCTCATCACCACTTTTCATCACCACTTTTCATCACCATTTCTTGTCACCAGTACCGCCCCCGGGGCGCAGGGCGGAACTCGATATCGCCGTAGAACGCCTCCGCCTTCGTCCTGGTGTTGTCGGTGTCGGTCATGATGCCGACTGAGGTGATCGTTCCGGGTTCCTCGCCAAAGGCACGCCGGAAATCGGCGACGACGTTGCGTGTGACGGTGTGCCATCGACCGAGGTTCTCCGGTCCGCTGTCCGCGACGATCATCTTGATGCGGGCGGTATGGGCGTTCGGTACCACCGCGCCCGCATGCACGTGGTTCTCCCAGATGTAGACCAGCGTCGCGTACGGCATGCGCCGGCCGGTCAGCACGTGGAAGTCGTCGAACAGCAGCCGCTCTGCGAAGGGCAGCGTCTCGATGTCTCCATCGAAGGTGACAAGCACCCGCACCGGCGAGTCCTCCGCTTCCCTTCGCGTATTGTCGGCTGACTCGATCAGCTCATTTACTTTCCAGCGCCACGTAATGACGGGGTAGGCGAGAGGGTCCAGCGTCAGGGGATGTCTCAAACCTGAGGCGGATCCGTCCGCAGTGGCCTTGACCACCACCTGGCCGGCGTCCTTCACCAGCTGGTAGCGCGTGGGCTTCTTGAAGCGCGAAAACTCCCACTGCTGCCAGCCCGACGCGGACGCATCACCGAGACTGGCAGAAGCGAAGCTCTTGACGAACGGCAATGCGACGGCCCCGGGCGTCGGGCGCTCCGCAAACGGGGCGCAGCCCGCGACCAGGAGAAAGACAGGCACCAGGAGCTTGGATCGGGTGAACACGGGCGAGGCCAATGCCGGACAACGCTCACATGTTAATCCGGTTTCGTGCAGGGGTGCCTGTATATGAAACAGGTTCTATCTAGTGTGACGATTCTGCGGGCACGCTCGAGCGGGCCGCCGTTCGGCGCTGCCGCCGCCATTCCCAGGGCGGGGTCGGTGCCGGATCCGCCCATAACCCCCGGCGGGCGGCCTGTGCCTCGAGCTGCACGGCGTGGAGCGGCGAGTCGGCTCGCGCGTACCGGGTGTAGACCCACGCCAAACCGCGGCGAACCTGCTCGGCATTGGCGTCCACCCCGGCGCATTTCAGCCGCGCGAGCAGGCGCCCGTATCGATCACGGCCCCGAATTTCGAGCTCGGCCGGCTTGCTGAAGCAAAGCACGGAGAGAGACCCCTTGGCGCGCTTGCCGTACGGCTGGCCGAGCTCGGGCGCATCGATGTCTGTCAGCCGGACGCGCAGCGTCCGTTTGTTTTCCAGCACAGTCACGGTGTCGCCGTCGTGCACGGCGACAACCCGAAGCGGGCCATCCAGACGAATCGCCTGAGCGGCGAGAGGAACGGCGAGAAGGAATACGGCGAGAAAGGATCCGATGCGTCCCAACTTCGTCATGTCCGCACAGGCGGGCATCCAGAGAATGCGAGGGTCCCCTGGCTCCCCGGCTTGGCGGGGATGACGTTGTTGGTTGTTTGGCCGTCACTCATCGGTGAGGCGCAAACGGTCGTGAAACCGGGTGATGAGAAACGGCGATGAGAAATGGTGACAGGAAGTGCCGCATTTCTTATCACCGATACTCATCACGGGTTGAAGACGAGGCGGTCACGTGCAAGCGGCGGATTCTTCGCGAGATAGCGCTTAATTCCGCCAAATATCGCGTCCGCAAATTTCTCCTGATACGCACGGTTTCTCAGCTTGCGCTCTTCCTGCGGGTTGCTGATGAATGCCGTTTCAACGAGGATCGAGGGAATGTCGGGCGCCTTGAGCACTGCAAAGCCGGCCTGCTCCACATGCGGCTTGTGCAGGGCATTGATGGCGCCGAGCTTGTCGAGCACTGCTCGTCCAAGTTTGAGACTGTCGTTGATGCTGGCCGTCTGTGACAGATCGAGCAACGTCTGCTTCAAATACGGATCCGGCACGTCGAGATTGACGCCGCCGATGAGGTCAGCGTCGTTTTCCGTTTTGGCGAGCCAGCGCGCCGCCTCGGAGGTCGCTCCGCGCTCGGAGAGCGCGAATACAGAGGACCCGCGGGCATGCGGGCGCACGAAGGCGTCGGCGTGGATCGAGACGAAAAGATCCGCGCGCACCCGTCGCGCCTTTTCAACGCGCGTCCGCAGCGGTATGAAGTAGTCGCCGTCCCGCACCAGGATCGCCCGCATGTTCGGTTCCTCGTCGATGCGGCGCTTCAGCTTGCGGGAGATGGCAAGCGTCACATCCTTCTCATAGGTACCGCCGCGTCCGAGAGCCCCGGGATCCTCTCCGCCATGCCCTGGATCGATCGCAATGATGATGAAGCGTGGTGCCGCCTTGCGTGCCGGGGCGGCGGGGCCGGGCGCGCCGTGCGCCGTCTGGCCCGGCTCATCCGCCGGCTTGGCCCCCGACAGTGCCGCGCGCTCGGCATCGAGGCTGTCGAGAAAGGCGAGCAGGGGATCGTTCGCCTGCGTCGGATAGAGATCCAGCACGAGGCGATGCCCGTAATCTCCGATGGGCGCGAGTCTGAAGGCCTGCGGCCGGATTTCACTCTTGAGATCAAATACCAGCCGCAGGACGCCCGGCTTGAAGTGACCGATGCGCACGCCCTGAACGTAGGGATCGTTCGCGCTCACCTTGTCCGCGAGTTCCCGGAGCGGCTGGCTGGGGTCAACCCCCTCGAGGTCGACGACCAGTCGCTCCGGCTCCTGCAGGCTGAACGCGCGGTACTGGAGGGGGCGGCTGGATTCCAGCGTGACGCGCGTATATTCGGAGGCCGGCCAGATACGGGCGGCAGTGACCTCTGGGGTCTGGGCGGCAGCCGGAAGCGCAAGAAGCAGCGGGGCGAGCAGGCGAACCGCTCGCCACCAACGCACCGTCAATGCGTTTCCAGTCGCGCCAAACAAATCCGTCCAGCCTCCGTGTCTGCGCGTACCTCTGCCTGTCGTCCCGATCCCCTTATCTTGAGATCGACCCTTATGTCCGCGGCGGGCAATGCGCCCGCTGCCTTCTCCGGCCATTCCACCAGGCACACGGCACCGGGACCGAAGTAGTCCCGAAAGCCGGCCTCGTCAAGCTCAGCCGGATCGTTGAAGCGATAAAAATCAAAGTGATACAAGTATAACCTAGAAAATTTATAAACTTCAACCAGTGCGTATGACGGACTCTTGACCGGCCCGGTGTGCCCCAGGCCGCGCAGCAGGCCGCGGGCAAGGGTGGTTTTGCCTGCGCCAAGCTCCCCGGAGAGGTAGATGACAAGCCCCGGCTCGAGGCAGGACGCCAGAGCAGCGCCCAGCGCTGCCGTGTCCTCCGGGCCCGGAAGAAAGCGGGCAATGGTGTCGCGCGCGCGACTATTATCGGAACTATGCAAAGGGCGGCAGTCGCAAATTTATCGCCAGCCGGTCGAGCGGACCTCGCGCGCCAGATCAAGCGCTGGGGAAGCGAGCTCGGCTTCCAGCAGGTCGGCATCGCCGATGCCGACCTGTCCGCGGCGGAGGCGCGCCTCCTCGACTGGCTTGGCCGGGGGTTTCACGGCGAGATGGATTATATGGCACGGCACGGGGCGGATCGGGCGCGGCCGGGCACGCTCGTCCCGGGCACCGTGCGGGTCATCGCGGCACGCATGAACTACTGGCCGGCGCAGGTGCGCGACAGCGAGACCGTATTGAATGACGGCGCGCGGGCGTTCATTTCGCGTTACGCGACCGGCCGCGACTACCATGCCGTGATGCGTAAGCGGCTGCAGCGCCTGGCCGATCGCATCAGCGACTGCGTCGAAGGGTTCCGTTACCGCGCGTTTACTGACAGTGCGCCCGTCATGGAAGTGGAACTGGCGGGCAAGGCAGGCCTGGGGTGGCGGGGCAAGCACACGCTGCTTCTCAATCGCGAGGCGGGATCGTATTTCTTTCTTGGCGAGATCTACACTGACCTGGCATTGCCCGTAGACGGCCCCCGGGACGACCATTGCGGGTCCTGTCAAAAGTGCCTGGACGTGTGCCCGACGCGCGCCATCGTTGCGCCCTATCAGCTTGATGCGCGCCGTTGCATTTCCTACCTCACTATCGAGCACAAGAGCGCGATTCCCGAAGCGCTGCGTCCGCTCATCGGGAATCGCGTCTACGGCTGCGACGACTGCCAGCTTGTCTGCCCGTGGAACCGCTTCGCAGCACCGAGCGCGGAGCCGGATTTCGCAGTCAGGAGCGGACTGGACGACACGACGCTGATCGAGCTCTTCGGCTGGACCGAAGGGCAGTTCCAGGACCGCCTTGCGGGCAGCGCAATTCGCCGCATCGGCTATTTGCGCTGGCTGCGCAACCTTGCGGTGGGGCTCGGCAATGCGCCGACGTCGCGGGACGTTGTGGAAGCGCTGGGCGCCCGGGCTGATTACGCATCCGCGCTCGTGCGTGAGCATGTCGCCTGGGCGCTCGCACGGCACGACAAGCGGTGACCGGTGACCCGTGAAGAGGGCGCAGGGAAAGGTGGATGGCTCAACCGATGGTGATCGGTCGTGGGTCGTTACCCATCACCCATCACGCGTTACGCATAGCGCGTAACGCGTGAACGGTAGAAGCGCGCTTGGGCGCTATTGCTTGAGGGATCAGGCAGGGACGGAAGGAGGGGAGACATGAATCCGGGAGAGATCGAAAAGCGGCTCGCCGCAATCGAAACACGGCTGGGCCGGGTCGAGTCCTTGTTGCCGAAGGCAAGCGCTCCGCCGCCGGCGCAGCCTTCCCAGGGCGATACCGCCAAGGCGGCACCGGCGAAGCCGGGAGGAGAAGACCGCCCGTCTCTGGTGACCAGCATCCTGGGGTGGGGCGGAGCGGTTGCGCTGGTACTGGCGGCCGCCTACCTCATCCGCCTGGCGGTCGAAAGCGGCTGGCTGACCCCGGTGCGGCAGGTAACGTTTGCCGCAATTTTCGGCTTCGTCATGATCGGCGCGGGATTCCTGCTGCGCGACAAACACCGCCACTATGCGGGGCTGCTGCCCGCCGGCGGCGTGGTGATCCTGTTTCTGTCGATCTACGGCGCCCATCTTTTCTACGGCTTCCTGCAGCCGACACCGGCGGCTGTCGGAGTGGTGTTTGCCTGTCTGCTGTCGCTCTGGTTGTGCAGGGCATTCTCCAGCGACCTCTATGCCCTGTTCGCGGTGGCGGGCTCCTATTCCGCCCCTTTGCTGATCGCCGGCGTGCCATCGGTCACCGACCTGGTGATCTACTTNNCTGATCGTTTTTGATTTCATCTGGCGCAGGCACGCGCCGGACGCATGGGGTGCGGCGCTCGCATTTCAGAGCGTCCAGTTCGCCATCTTCGGCGGCGCCACCACGATGTTCTCCATCCGCAACAAATCGCCCCTCGATCCGGCAGCGGCCTGGGTGCATCTGCCGGCGCTGCTCGTGTTCTATCTGCTGCAGTACGCGCTTCTCGAGAAACATCTGCCGGAGCTCGCGCCGTGGATCGCTATTGCCAGTGCGCTGGTCGTTGCAGGGCTGTTCGGGCTTGCCCGCGCACTCCTGCGGCGCCCGCTGCCGGGGGGCGAACTGCTGTTGTGGGTCTACATCGCGCTGGTCCTGTTCCACGCCGGCTATCTCGAATCGGTGCCCGACGCGTGGGCGCCTTGGGTGGCGTTCGCGGTCATGCCGGTTCTCGCCGCCATCAGCTGGCGGCACGGCGCCGCGATCCAGGTGGGCTGGCCCATCTGGGTCGGCGTGGCCGTCATTTTCGCGATCAACTACCTCCGCATCGTGTTCGATACCGACCTTGCCCGCGTGCCCGCCCGCCAGCTGCTCGCGATTGCCTACGCCTTGCAGCTTTACCTCGGCTATGCGCTCATTCGCAATCGCGAAACGCTCAAGGGTCTCGCGTCGCCCGTGCTCTATGCCGGCCATATCTGCGCGATGGCGGCGGCGCTGCACCTGCTCGATGAACGCATCGTCGAATCCGTCGCGTGGGGCGCGGTTGCGCTTGCGTGTCTGGGACTGTCGCTGTGGGGGCGGGACCGGTTGCTCGGTCAATCGTCGTTGTTCGTGTTTGCCGCGGCGGCGGCCAAAGTGCTGCTCTATGACCTGGGGGGCGCCTCGCCCCTGGCCCGGATCGTGAGTCTGTTCATCCTCGGTGTTATCTTTTACCTGGGCGGACTGCTCTATCAGCGCATGCTGGCGGTCAAGCCGTAGGCAAGGTCTCGGGTTTCACCATTGACCGGTCCTGCCGGACCGTTGTCAGGAGGGGGAGCGGAAACGGAAGCTGCGCTCGGCCGCGTGCAGCCGCTCGTCGTCGCGCTTTGAGAGGCCCCAGTGATCGATGCGCCCCGGCGGCCACTTCCAGTCGTCGGGGCCTCCGACCTTGTAGCTGTCGTCGACCCGCTCGATTTCCGACGTGTACTCGAGCACCGCGCCGAACGGCGCCACGTAATAGGCGAATACGTTGTTACCCGGTCCATGGCGACCCGGTCCCCATGCCGGTGTGATTCCCGCATCTCTGAGCCGCCCGACGGCGCGCATAACTGCATCCAGGTCCTGCATCTCGAAGGCCATGTGATGCAGCGCGCAGACCCCGGTGCGGACGAAGGCGAGCGCGTGGTGCGTGCTGTCGCATCGGACGAAGTCCATCAGCTTCGTACGGTCAGAAAGCCTGAAGCCGAGCACATCGAGCGCGAATTGCGTACAGGCGTCCGCGTCGGCAGCGTTGATCGGAACATGCGTCAATCCGATCGGCCTGTCCGGATCGTTCACGCGGGCCACAGGTTCCCGGTCGGTGACAAAGCGGAAGCACTGACCTTCGGGTCCCACGATGCGGAAACCAGCGGGCGCCCCCGGCTCGTCGAGCTCTGCGGCGCACGCGCTCAGCAGGATACCGGCCTGCGTTGCGCGGGCGCGAATGCCTTCGAGCTCCTTTTGCACGCCGGAAAAAGTGACCGACCGGATCGCCGGTTGCGGCGCGTCCGAGATCGCCATGACGTAGGGGTGGTCTCCGGTGGCGCGGAGGTACGAGGCATTCCTGGTCTTGCCCGCATCGAGCAGGCCCCAGGCGCCTTCGAGAAAGTCCACGGCGGCCCCCGGCCGCGGCATTTCCAGTTCTACGCTGCGAAGTCTCATGGGTATTGAGTGATGGGCTATGGATAAAGGATAACCCGCCCGAGGGGGACGGGCCGCGGGTCGGATCGGGCCGATGCCGGGCGGGCAAGGAGAGGCCGTTTCTTGACAACGCGCTCCTCCGCGCGTCCTGGCGGCCACCTTTTGCCGCGATCCTTGCTTGCCGCGCAAAAGTATAGTGCCTGTGCTAGCCTGACTCAAAAACCCGGGAAGTGTGGAGCCATATTGCGGACCGCTTTACGCGGGGGACGGCCGCCGGACCGAAGCGCAAGGCGTCCGGGGCCCGTTTTCGGGGGGCCTTAGCCCCCGTTATGGATGCGTCGTAACCTTGACGGTGGGGGGGCGTTCGGATACGGTTACCCGACCATTTCAAGAGTCGAGACGGGCGCCGTTGTGGCCCGGCTCCCCGCCTACTTGCAAATCGGATGGAGGACATTATGTATCGTCAAGTGACACGGCGACTCCCGGCCGGGATCGTCGCTGCAATCTTCCTGTCTACGGTTTTCGCGTTCCTGGGGCTAACCGAACGCCTGGCGCTGGCGCAGGACAAGCCCAAGCCCGTGGTATTGCGCTTCGTTGCTGATCTGCCGCCGCCGCCGCATCCCGCAGGCCTTGCGATGAAGTATTTTGCCGAACGGCTGCCGCAGGTGATTCCCGGCAGTGAGGCACGCCTGTACTACGCTGGCGCGCTCTACACCATCCCGGAGGCATTCGAGGCCATGCGTCAGGGCAACCTGGAATTGACCTGGATGCAGATCGGCAAGGCTGCGCCGGTCGAGCCGTACATGATGACGGTAGTGGGGCCCGGTATCCTGACGACCGTAGGCGCGGTCGATTCGCTCGAGAAGACGCAAACCTACCAGATGCTGGTCGAGCGGCTCGAAAAACGGCAGGGCGTCAAGGTGTTCGGCGTCGGGCACATGAGCTTCGGCATGGGCGTGGGCGGCAAGAAGCGTTATGCGAAGCCCGACGATTTCGTCGGCCGCAAGATGCGCAGCATGGGCCCGGTCGAGAATGCCTCGCTCTCGGCGTGGAAGGCCTCGCCCGTCGTGATGGCGTTCGGCGAAGTGCCGAGCGCGCTCGAGTCAGGGGTCATCGACGGCCTGATGACCAGCATTGGCGCATGGATCAGGATTCGGGAGCAGGCGCCGTACTACACCATGGGCGGTGCTGGCGCGTTCGTGGGCGACTACTACATGATCAGCGCGAGCCAGCGCTGGTGGCGCCGCCTGAC
>DKBC01000207.1 GCA_002451065.1 Betaproteobacteria bacterium UBA6910 | reverse complement strand
CATGAAGATCGTGTCGCTGGCCCCGGAAGTGCTGTAAGGAGAACCCATGCGCAAGATTCGCAAAGGAGATGACGTGATCGTCATTGCCGGCAAGGACAAGGGCCGGCGGGGTATAGTGCTGCGCTTGGTCGATGCCGACCATCTGGTTGTCGAAGGCGTGAACAAGGTGAAGAAGCACCAGAAGCCCAATCCGTTGAAGGGCATCACCGGAGGCATCCTGGACAAGGAGATGCCGATTCATGTTTCGAATGTTGCGATATTCAATCCGGTCACCAAGAGGGCGGACCGGGTCGGATTCAAGACGCTGGAGGACAAGCGAAAGGTGCGGCTGTACAGGTCCAACGGCGAGCTTATAGAGGCGTAAGGGGACGCAATGGCTCGACTTCAGGAGTTTTACCAAGAGACAGTGATTCCCGGGCTGATCAAGCAGTTCGGCTACACAAGCGTGATGCAGGTGCCGCGTATCCAAAAGATCACCATCAATATGGGAGTGGGTGAGGCGCTGGCGGATAAGAAGATCATGGACAACGCGGTGTCCGATCTCCAGAAAATCGCTGGGCAGAAGCCAGTGGTCACCAGCGCCCGCAAGTCGATTGCCAATTTCAAGGTGCGCAAGGGGTATCCTGTAGGCTGCAAAGTGACCCTGCGGCACGCCCGCATGTACGAGTTTCTGGATCGCATGGTTTCCATCGCGATTCCGAGGATCCGTGATTTTCGCGGCGTTTCGGCGCGCGCCTTCGATGGCCGCGGCAACTACAGCCTCGGGGTCAAGGAGCAGATCATCTTCCCGGAGATTGAGTACGACAAGATCGACGCCCTCCGCGGGATGAACATCACAATTACCACGAGCGCAAAGACGGATCAGGAGGCCAAGGCCCTGCTCGCGGCGTTCAAGTTTCCATTCAAGAGCTGAGGGATCTATGGCAAAGCTCTCTTTGATCAACCGTGAGAAGAAGCGTCGCGCTATGGTCGCAAAGTACGCGGCGAAGCGTGCGGAGTTGCTGTCCGTTGTTCGCAGTACCAAGGCCTCGGAAGAAGACAAGGAGGCGGCGCGCTCGAGGTTGCAGAAGCTGCCTCGTGACGCCTCGCCAACCCGGATACGCAACCGCTGCTCTCTGACCGGCCGCCCGCGGGGCTACTTCCGCAAGTTCGGGCTGGCACGCAACAAGCTGCGCGAACTTGCCATGCGGGGCGAGATCCCGGGCGTGACCAAGGCAAGCTGGTAGGAGGAGCCCGGACAATGAGTATGAGCGATCCCATCGCCGATATGCTGACCCGCATCCGCAACGCGCAGTTGTCGGAAAAGGCGTCGGTGGCGATTCCCTCCAGCAACGTCAAGACCGCGATCGCGGCGGTGTTGAAGGATGAAGGTTACATCGAGGACTTTGCAGTTCGCGAAGCCGACGGGAAACCGGTCCTGGAGATCGGACTCAAGTACTACGCGGGCAGGCCCGTGATCGAGAAGATCGAACGCGTGTCGCGTCCGGGACTGCGCGTTTATCGAGGGCGGGATGCTATTCCTCGGGTGATGAATGGGCTCGGGATCGCCATTCTTTCGACGTCCCGCGGGGTCATGACCGATCGAAGCGCGCGCTCCCAGGGCGTGGGCGGCGAAGTTCTGTGCATCGTGGCGTGAGGTGATCCATGTCGCGAATCGCCAATTATCCGGTAGTGGTTCCTGGTGGCGTTGAGGTGGCGCTTTCTGCTGACGAGATTTCCGTGAAGGGTCCCTTGGGCACGCTCAAGCGGCGCCTCTCCTTCGACGTTATTGTGAATCGCGAGGGAAACCAGCTCACGTTTAAGCCCAACGGAAACTCCAAGCATGCCAACGCCATTTCCGGGACTACGCGCGCCCTGGTGGCCAATATGGTCAATGGGGTGAGCAAGGGCTTCCAAAAGAAGCTGTCGCTGGTCGGCGTAGGCTACCGCGCTCAAGCCGCCGGTGCGACGCTCAACCTGACGCTCGGTTTTTCTCACGCCGTCGCCTACAAGGTGCCGGCGGGGGTCAAGGCTGAGACGCCGACCCAGACCGAGATCCTGATCAAGGGCATTGACAAGCAACTGGTTGGGCAGGTGGCTGCAGAGGTGCGGTCATTCCGCCGTCCGGAGCCCTACAAGGGCAAGGGAGTGCGGTATGCGGACGAGCGCGTGGTTCTCAAAGAGACCAAGAAGAAATAGCCGAGGTAGTCATGCTTGACAAAAAAGCAGCCAGGCAGCGCCGGGCACGACAGACCCGGGCCAAGATCGCGGAACTCAAGGCGGTGCGGCTGGCCGTGTTCCGCAGCAACTGCCACATTTACGCACAGATCATGGATGCCTCGGGGGCGCGGGTGCTGGCCAGCGCTTCCACGGTCGAGCCCGAAGTCCGGGACCAGATCAAGCACGGTGGCAACACCAGCGCGGCGGCTCTGGTTGGAAAACGCATTGCCGAAAAGGCGAAAGGCCTCGGTATCGGGCAAGTCTCGTTTGACCGCTCGGGCTTCCGCTACCACGGGCGCGTCAAGGCGCTTGCGGATGCGGCCCGCGAGGGCGGTCTCAAGTTTTGACGGGGTGACAGATGGCTAGGTTTCAGCAAAAGCAAAGCGAGGAGCGCTCCGACGGCCTCCGGGAGAAGATGATTTCGGTGAACCGCGTGACCAAAGTGGTCAAGGGCGGCCGTATTCTTGGGTTTGCTGCTCTCACCGTGGTGGGAGACGGCGACGGCGGCATCGGGATGGGAAAGGGCAAGGCGCGCGAGGTGCCGGTGGCGGTCCAGAAGGCGATGGACGAGGCGCGGCGAAACATGGCCAAGATCAGCCTCAAGAACGGCACCCTGCAGCATTCTGTCATCGGCGAGCACGGCTCGGCGAAGGTATACATGCAGCCCGCGTCCGAGGGCACGGGGATTATCGCCGGCGGACCCATGCGGGCCGTGTTCGAGGTCATGGGCGTCCAAAACATCTTGGCCAAGTGCTTCGGCTCGACAAATCCCTATAACGTCGTGCGGGCAACACTGGACGGCCTCCAGCGGATGAACACTCCGGCCGAAGTTGCGGCAAAGCGCGGCAAGTCGGTCGAGGAGATCCTGGAGGGCATGAAATGAGCGGGGGCAAGAAGACGGTGAGGGTGACGCTGGTGAAGGGGCTGCGTGGCACCCGCGAAGATCACCGGCTCACAGTGCGGGGCCTTGGCCTACGTCGCCGCGAGCAAACCGTCGAGATCGAGGACACGCCGTCCACCCGGGGCATGATCAACAAGGTTGGCTACCTGCTTAAGTGCGAGGGCTGAATGAAGCTCAATGACATCAGACCGGCGTCTGGCGCCAAGCGGGCCAAGAAACGCCCCGGTCGCGGGATCGGGAGCGGTCTGGGCAAGACTGCGGGCCGCGGCCACAAGGGCCAGAGGGCCCGCTCCGGGGGCTATCATAAGGTCGGTTTCGAGGGTGGTCAGATGCCCTTGGTTCGACGGCTGCCTAAACGCGGGTTCAGGTCGCTCTCCAAGAGGTTCGCGGCGGAGGTTCGGCTTGGTGAACTCAACAAGTTGCAGGGGGACGTTGTAGACCTGCTAGTGCTTAAGCAGGCGGGGATCATTCCCGCCGCCGCGCTGAGCGCCAAGGTGGTGCTGTCCGGGGAAATCAAGCGCCCCGTGACCCTGCAGCGAGTTGGGGCGACCAAGGGCGCCCGCGCCGCGATCGAAGCTGCGGGCGGCAGGATCGAGGACTAAGCGTATGGCCGCCACCCAATCGCTGCTCGGGCTCTCAGGGAAACTTGGGGACCTGAAGCGGCGCCTCCTGTTTCTGCTTGGTGCCATGGTCGTGTTCCGTATTGGCGCCCACATCCCCGTGCCGGGCATCGATCCGAACGAGCTTGCCAGGCTGTTCCAAAGCCAGCAGGGCGGAATCCTGGGAATGCTAAACATGTTCTCTGGCGGGGCGCTGTCACGCTTCTCGATCTTTGCTTTGGGCATCATGCCCTACATTTCCTCGTCGATCATAATGCAGCTGGCGAGCCTGGTGATTCCGCAACTTGAGCAGTTGCGCAAGGAAGGGGAGGCCGGCCGGCGCAAGATTACCCAGTACACCCGGTATGGCACCGTGGCCCTCGCACTTTTCCAGGGGTTAGCCATCTCGGTGGCTCTTGAGTCACAGGCCAACCTGGTTTACAGCCCCGGTTGGATGTTTCGCATTACCACCGTGGTGACGCTGGTGACGGGAACCATGTTCCTGATGTGGCTGGGGGAGCAGATCACCGAGCGGGGTATCGGAAACGGAATTTCGCTGATCATCTTCGCCGGTATTGCGGCGGGTCTGCCGCGAGCCGTGACCGGTACCCTGGAGCTGGCGCGCACCGGCGCCTACAGCCCGCTGCTGGTGATCCTGCTGCTGGCCGCGGTGGTGGTCGTGACCGCCCTGGTGGTCTTCGTCGAACGGGGACAGCGCAAAGTGCTGGTCAATTACGCGAAACGACAGGTTGGATCGCGAATCTACGGGGGCACCAGCTCGCACCTTCCCCTCAAGCTAAATATGGCCGGAGTGATTCCTCCGATTTTCGCTTCTTCCATCATTCTGTTCCCGGCCACCATTGCGGGATGGTTCGGCAGTAATGAGAACATGATCTGGCTACGGGACGTTGCGGGCACGCTGTCGCCGGGACAACCGCTTTACATCTTGCTTTTCGCGGCGGCGATAATCTTTTTCTGCTTTTTCTATACGGCGCTCGCGTTCAACCCGAAGGAAACCGCCGACAATCTCAAGAAGAGCGGCGCATTCATCCCGGGAATCCGGCCCGGGGACCAGACGGCAAGATACATCGAGCGCATCATGCTGCGGCTCACCCTTGCAGGGGCGATCTATGTCACGTTGGTCTGCCTGATGCCGGAGTTCCTCATTCTGAAGTGGAACGTGCCGTTTTATTTCGGGGGAACCAGCCTGCTGATTGTGGTGGTGGTGACAATGGATTTCATGGCCCAGGTACAGGCCTACGTCATGTCCCATCAGTATGAAAGCCTGCTCAAGAAGGCGAGTTTCAAGGGCGGGTTCTCGGCACGGTAGTGCGGGGATGGCAAAGGAGGAGACCATCCAGATATTAGGAGAGGTCGTGGAGACCCTCCCCAACGCGACATTCAGGGTAAAGCTGGAAAACGGTCATGTGGTACTCGGGTATATTTCGGGAAAGATGCGAATGCATTACATCCGCATCCTTCCGGGCGACAAGGTGACCGTGGAGATGACGCCCTACGATTTGACGCGGGCGCGGATCGTGTTCCGCGCCAAGTAGTCCAAGGAGTGAGACATGAAAGTACAGGCCTCGGTAAAGAAAATGTGCCGCAAATGCAAAGTGATCCGCCGCAAGCGCGTGGTTCGGATCATCTGCTCCGATCCGCGCCACAAGCAGCGCCAAGGCTGATCGTGGCAGCGGAAACTGATATAATTAAGGATTTTCTTCCAGGGTAACTAACGTTATGGCCCGAATTGGCGGAGTTAACATTCCTAACCACCAGCACGCCTCGATCGCGCTTACGGCAATTTATGGCGTCGGCCGCTCGCGGGCAAGGAAGATCTGCGAGGCGGCCGGCATCAACCCGATCTCCAAGATCAAGGATCTTGACGATACCGCGATGGACAAACTGCGCGAACAGGTCGCCAAGGTCGCGATCGAGGGCGATCTGCGTCGCGAGGTCTCGATGAACATTAAGCGCCTCATGGACCTGGGCTGCTACCGTGGGGTGCGCCACAAGCGCGGCCTTCCGGTTCGCGGCCAGCGCACGAGGACCAATGCTCGAACCCGGAAGGGGCCTCGCAAGCTGGCGATCCGGACCGGCGGTTCGTCCACCAGCAAGTGAGCATCGAGGAATATCTAGCAAATGGCTAAGGCAGGCACCAGAGTTCGCAAGAAGGTCAAGAAAAATATCGCGGAGGGTATCGCGCATATCCACGCGTCGTTCAATAACACCATCATTACCATCACCGACCGTCAAGGGAACACCCTTTCCTGGGCGACTTCCGGCAGCGGTGGCTTCAAGGGTTCCCGCAAATCGACGCCGTTCGCGGCGCAGATGGCCGCCGACAGCGCGGGCCGCGCGGCCCAGGAGTGCGGCGTCAAGAACCTCGAGGTGCGCATCAAGGGCCCCGGTCCGGGCCGCGAGTCGGCGGTGCGAGCGCTCAACGCCGCCGGCTTCAAGATAACCTCGATCGCCGATGTCACCCCTGTTCCGCATAATGGTTGCCGGCCGCCCAAGCGGCGCCGGGTCTGAGGAGTCGCGATATGGCGAGAAATCTTGACGCGAAGTGCCGTCAGTGCCGCCGGGAGGGTGAGAAGCTTTTCCTCAAGGGCGAGAAATGCTTCACTGACAAGTGCGCCATCGAGCGCCGGTCGTACGCGCCTGGCCAGCATGGGCAGAAGAATGTGCGGATTTCGGACTACGGGCGCCAGCTGCGCGAGAAGCAGAAGATCCGGCGCACCTATGGAGTACTGGAGCGCCAATTTCGCAAGACCTACCAGGAAGCGTCCCGGCGCAAGGGTGTGACCGGGGAGATGCTGCTCCAGCTGCTGGAACGCCGCCTTGACAGCGTTGCCTACCGCATGGGTTTCGGCGCTTCACGCACGGAGGCCCGCCAGGTGGTTCGCCACAATGCGATCCTGGTGAATGGCAGGCGCGTGAATATCCCTTCCTATGTCGTGCAGCCGGGCGACGTGATCGAGGTTGCCCAGGGGGCCAAGGAGCAGCTGCGCATAAAGGGTGCCGCGCAGGCTGCAGAGGGGCGCGGGTTCCCGGAGTGGATTGAGGTGGATGTCAAGGCCCTCAAGGGCACTTTCAAGGCTGCTCCGCAGCGTGCCGAACTGCCGCCGACCATCAACGAGAGCCTGGTCATCGAGCTTTACTCGAAGTAACCACCGCAAAAGGTCTAGCGATATGCAAGCCACTGCTTTCCTCAAGCCGCGTATCATCGACGTCCATCATGTTTCGCCGACCCACGCGAAGGTGACGATGGAGCCGTTCGAGCGCGGGTATGGTCATACACTTGGCCATGCGTTGCGCCGAATCCTGCTTTCATCGATGCCGGGTTTTGCGCCGACGGAAGTGCAGATCGCCGGAGTGCTTCACGAGTATTCTGCCCTCGATGGCGTGCAGGAAGACGTCGTCGATATTCTCCTTAATCTCAAGGGAATCGTACTCAAGCTGCATAATCGCTCGGAGGCCACGCTCAACCTAAACAAAAAGGGGGAGGGAGCCGTCACCGCCGGCGACATCGAGGCCACCCATGACGTCGAGATCGTGAATCCGGAGCATGTGGTGGCCCATCTGTCTCCGGGCGGCAAGCTGGAGATGCAGATCAAGGTGGAGCACGGCCGAGGCTACCTTCCCGCGACCGTGCGTCAATTGCCGGGCGAGTCCCGGACCATTGGCAGCATCCTGTTGGACGCGTCGTTCAGCCCCGTGCGTCGCGTGAGCTATCAGGTGGAAAGCGCCCGCGTGGAGCAGCGCACGGACCTGGACAAGCTGATCATCGACATCGAGACCAACGGCGCCATCGACCCGGAGGAGGCGATTCGCTACGCGGCGCGCATCCTCGTCGAGCAGCTTGCCGTTTTCGCCGACCTCAAGGGAACGCCGATGCCGACCGAGGCGCCGAAGGTTCCGCAAGTGGACCCCATCCTGCTGCGTCCGGTGGACGATCTGGAGCTTACAGTCCGCTCGGCCAACTGCCTCAAGGCCGAGAACATCTATTACATTGGGGACCTGATTCAGCGCACTGAGACCGAGCTTCTCAAGACGCCGAATCTGGGCCGCAAGTCGCTCAACGAGATCAAGGAAGTGCTCGCTTCCCGGGGCCTTACCCTCGGTATGAAGCTCGAGAACTGGCCACCCATGGGCTTGGAGAAGCCCGTTCACGCCTAGAGAGGTAACAAGAGGAGCCAGCCATGCGCCACCGCCAGGGCTATCGAAAACTAAACCGAACCTCCAGCCATCGGCTGGCGATGTTTCGGAACATGACCAACTCGCTGTTCAAGCACGAACTGATCACCACCACTCTTCCAAAGGCCAAGGAATTGCGCCGAGTGGCCGAGCCGCTGATCACGCTTGGCAAGGAGCCCACGCTCGCCAACCGGCGCCTTGCGTTCAATCGCCTGCGTGACCGGGAGATGGTCGTCAAGCTCTTTGATGAGCTCGGTCCGCGGTATGGCAAGCGCAATGGCGGCTACCTGCGGATCCTCAAGTGCGGATTCCGCAAGGGGGACAATGCGCCCCTGGCCATGGTGGAATTGGTGGACCGACCGGAACAGGCAGCAGCGCCTGCGGCCGGGGCGTCGTCGGATGCCGGCTGAACTGCCGCCATTCCTCAGAGACAGGCCGGGATTCCCGGCCTTTTTTTGTATGTGAACTTCGCCTTGGCTTCTTCGGAACTCGGCTCGAGAATGGTCAACGATTAGAACGTCGCCCGTGGTCTCCGCAGGGAGTATCGTTCCATGAGCATCTTTCTTTTCAGCGATTTTGGCGCAGGCGATTTATATGTTGGTCAGGTCAAGGCGGTTCTCGGGCGGTGCGCGCCGGGAGTGACCAGCATCGACCTGCTGCACGATGCGCCGGCATTCAACGTTCGCGCCGGAGCCCATCTGCTGGCGGCGCTCGCCGGACAGCTTCCTCCCGACAGCGTGGTGTTTGCGGTGGTCGATCCCGGTGTGGGCGGTTCGCGCAAGGCGGCTGTCATGGAGGCTGATGGGCGCTACTTCGTGGGCCCGGACAATGGCCTGCTGTCGGTTGTCGCTGCGCGGGGGCTGCAGCGCCGCTTCTGGCACATTGCGTGGAGGCCGGATCGGCTCTCGGATTCATTCCACGGGCGGGACCTGTTCGCGCCCGTTGCCGCGTGGATAGCCGGTGGCGCGTTTCCCGGGCCGAAGCTTGCCCCGGTTCCCGGGCTCGACGTCGATCTAGGGGGGGAAGATTTGGCCGAGATCATCTACATCGACCATTATGGCAACGCCATGACAGGCTTGCAGGGTAGCACCCTGGCGCGGGACGCGCGCTTGGTTTCCGCACATCGCCACCTGGAATACGCCAGGGTATTTTCGGAGGTGCCCGGCGGGCAGGCGTTCTGGCACGAGAACAGCATCGGACTTGCCGAGATCGCGTTGAACGGCGGGAGCGCGGCGCGGGAACTGGGGCTCGAGGTGGGTCAACACATCATGGCCGTGGTGAGCGGCTGACACGCTGTCCAGCTGGGCTGCCAGGCACGATGAATGGAGCTCCGCGACCTCCTGATAGCGCGCGTGCGCGCGTGCCTCCGGAGGTCGGGTCGGCCCAATGCCGCCGGCTGTTTGACCACGTCCCTAAGGCCGGGTTGTGCGGTTGCGACCCATCCCGGGATCCGACTCCCTCGCGCTATTGGCGCGGTTACAGGACGCCGGGGCGATTTACGACCCGCCCCGCCACGGGCGGACGGACCACCATCCTACCGCACCAGGATCACGCGGAAATCATTGACGTTGGTCCGGGTCGGCCCGGTCACAATCAGGTCTCCGAGTTTCTCAAAGAAATCGTAAGCGTTGTTTCCGGCGAGTAGCTGATTGGGCCGTACGGCAAGCTTTCCGGCGCGGGACAGGGAGTCCGGGGTCGCGATGGCCCCGGCGTTGTCCTCTGAACCGTCAATGCCATCGGTGTCGCAGGCTAGCGCATAGACGTTCTTCATCCCTTCCAGCTCGATGACCAGCGAGAGGAGGAACTCGCTGCAGCGCCCGCCGCGCCCCTCGCCGCGCACGGTTACCGTTGCCTCGCCTCCCGAGACCAGCGCGATGGGCGCCCGCCAGGGATGCCCATGGGCGCGGATCTGCTTGACCAGAGCGGAGTAGACCGTGGCGATGTCCCGCGCCTCGCCCTTGACGCTGTCGCCGAGGATCACCGAGCGAATCCCTTCACTTCTCAGAAAACGTGCCGCCGCACGCAACGACCCCTGGGCGGTCCCGATCACGCGATTCTGCACCCGGCGGAAAATCGGATCGCCGGGCTTTGGGGTTTCCTCCAGGCGACCTTCGTTGCCGAAAGTGAGGGCATCGCGCACCGCGTCGGGGGCTCCGACGCGGTAACGCTTAAGGATTTCGAGGGCGTCCGCGTACGTGGTTGGGTCCGGGGCGCATGGCCCCGAGGCAATATGGGTCGGATCATCGCCGGTAACGTCGGAGACAATCAGGGCGAGCACCCGGGCGGGGCTCGCGGCGGCGAGGCGACCGCCCTGGACTTGGGACAAATGCTTCCGTACCGTATTAATTTCCTGGATCGACGCGCCGCAGCGCAACAGTTCCCGCGTCACCTCCTTGAGATCCGCCATGGGCACACCGGGAAGGGGCAGGGACAAGAGGCTCGAGCCGCCGCCGCTTACCAGACACAGCAACAGGTCATCGCGGCCTAGGCCCTTCACGCGGGTCAAGATGTCCCGCGCCGCTTCCTCGCCGCGTTCGTCGGGAACCGGATGCCCCGCCTCCACGACGTCGATCCGCGACGTCGGCAGACCATGCCCGTAGCGAGTGATCACGGTCCCCTCCAGGGGGGCGCTCCTGGGCCAGTGAGTCTCCACTGCGCGAGCCATGGCCGCCGCCGCTTTCCCCGCGCCTACCACCAGGGTTCGCCCCCGGGGTGGTCGCGGCAGGTGCCGGGGCACGATCTTCAGAGGGTCCGCAGCCGCCACGGCGGTGCGGAAACTTTCAATCAGCAGCTTGCGGGGTGTCATGCTTGTGCCGTCTCCTTTCCTTGACCGAGCACTGCCTTCAGATACTCTCCGGTATGGCTCGTGCGGTTCCGGGCGATCTCCTCCGGCGGCCCTTCCGCAATGATAAGCCCTCCGGCATCCCCTCCTTCGGGTCCGAGGTCGATGACCCAGTCGGCGGTCTTGATCACTTCAAGATTGTGTTCAATGACCACCACGGTGTTGCCGTGATCCCGCAGGCGGTGCAGCACATTGAGGAGCAGGTCGATATCGTGGAAATGCAGGCCGGTGGTGGGCTCATCCAAAATGTACAGGGTGCGTCCGGTATCGCGCTTTGACAGTTCCTGGGACAGCTTCACGCGCTGGGCCTCGCCGCCGGACAGGGTGGTTGCAGATTGACCGAGCCGGATGTAGCCGAGGCCGACATCGATGAGCGTCTCTAGCTTGCGGGCCACGGCCGGCACCGGCCGGAAAAACTCATGGGCCTGCCCCACCGTCATCTCCAAGACCTCATGGATGTTCTTCCCCTTGTAGCGGATTTCCAGCGTTTCCCGATTGTAGCGGCGACCGTGACAGACATCGCAGGAAACATAGATGTCCGGGAGGAAATGCATTTCAACCCTGATGAGACCGTCACCCTGGCATGCCTCGCAGCGCCCGCCCTTCACATTAAACGAAAACCGTCCGGGGCCGTAGCCGCGGGCGCGGGCCTCCGGCACCCCGGCATAAAGTTCGCGGATCGGCGTGAAGAGCCCGGTATAGGTCGCCGGATTCGAGCGCGGCGTGCGGCCGATGGGACTCTGGTCGACGCTGATGATTTTGTCGAAAAGTTCGACGCCCCCGAGCGATTCGTGGGGTGCCGGCTCAACGCTTCCACCATATAGGTGGCGCGCGATCGCGGCATAAAGGGTGTCGTTGATGAGCGTGGATTTCCCGGAACCGGACACACCGGTCACGCACACGAACAGGCCTACAGGAAGCTGGAGGTGCACATGCCTCAGGTTGTTGCCGTGGGCGCCGATCAGATGAATCCAGCGGTCTCCGCGGGGCCGGTAGCGCTTGCGTGGAAGTGGGATCGCGCGCGTCCCAGCCAGGTACTGCCCCGTGAGCGATGTGGCATTGGCTCGAATCTCGTCCGGCGTTCCCTCGGCCACCACTTGGCCGCCGTGCTCGCCCGCGCCCGGGCCCATATCCACGAGATGGTCCGCAGCCATGATGGCGTCGAAGTCGTGCTCTACCAAGATGACGGTGTTGCCGAGGTCGCGCAGGCTCTTCAGCGTCTCCAGCAGGCGCCCGTTGTCCCGCTGGTGCAGGCCGATGGATGGCTCGTCCAGCACGTACATAACGCCGGTGAGGCCGGAGCCGATTTGGCTGGCGAGGCGGATGCGCTGGGCCTCCCCCCCGGACAGCGTATCCGCCGAGCGATCGAGGGAAAGGTAGTCGAGCCCGACATTTGTGAGGAAACGGAGGCGGTTCGCGATTTCCTGGATGATTCTCTCCGCTATCGCCTGTTTGTGGCCCGGCAGCCGCAACTGCTCGAAATGACGACGGGCTTCCGCCAGGGGCAGCCGGCTAACCTCGTGCAAGGTCCGGCCGCCCACCATGACATGCCTTGCTTCCCGCCGCAGGCGGCTGCCTTGGCACTCGGGGCAGGCGGAGGTGTTCAAGAACTTCCCAAGCTCCTCCTTGACTGCGACCGAGTCGGTTTCCCGATGGCGCCGCTCCAGGTTGGGGATGATGCCTTCAAAGGGATGCTCACGCTGGTAGCGATTTCCCTGTTCTCCGACATAGACGAACTGAACACGCTCCCTGCCGCTGCCATGAAGGATGACCTCGCGGGCTCGCTCCGGAAGTTCCTCGAACGGCTTATCCAGATCAAAGCCGTAATGCTTGGCAAGTCCCTGGAGCATCTGAAAGTAAAAGTGGTTGCGGCGATCCCAGCCTTTGATGGCACCCGAGCCGAGAGAGAGATGGGGAAATTCCACCACTCGCCGTGGATCAAAAAAAGTCACCTGCCCCAGCCCGTCGCAGCGGGGGCACGCGCCCGCGGGATTATTGAAGGAAAAGAGCCGCGGCTCCAGTTCGGGGAGCGAGTAGCTGCATAGCGGGCAGGCGAAACGCGCCGAGAACAGGTGCTCGGCTCCGCTATCCATCTCCACCGCCAGCGCCCGGCCGTCGGCGTGGCGAAGGGCGGTTTCAAAGGATTCCGCGAGGCGTTGCATAGCCTCCGGGCCCACCTTGAGTCGGTCCACCACCACGTCGATGGTGTGCTTCTTGTTGCGCGCCAGCTTTGGAACGTCGTCCAGCGCGTGCACCGCGCCGTCGATCCGTATCCGGACGAAGCCCTGGGCCCGAAGTTCGTCGAACAGGTCGTGCTGCTCTCCCTTGCGGCCCGCGATCAGCGGTGCCAGGATCAGCAGGCGGGTGCCTTCGGCAAGGCCCAGCACGTGATCCACCATCTGGGACACACTCTGTGCCGCAAGCCCCACCCCATGCTCCGGGCAATGGGGGTCGCCCGCCCGGGCAAACAGCAGGCGCAGGTAGTCATGGATCTCGGTGATGGTTCCCACGGTGGAGCGCGGGTTGTGGGAAGTGGCCTTCTGCTCGATGGCGATGGCCGGAGACAGGCCCTCGATCAAGTCCACGTCGGGCTTTTCCATGAGTTCCAGGAACTGCCGGGCATAGGCGGAGAGGGATTCCACGTAGCGTCGCTGCCCTTCCGCGTAAAGGGTATCGAAGGCAAGGGACGATTTTCCGGATCCTGACAACCCGGTAATGACCACGAGCTGGTTGCGGGGCAGATCGAGGCTGACGTTCTTCAGATTGTGCGTCCGAGCCCCGCGGATTCGGATGAATTCCATGGTTATGGCAGTCTACGCGCGCCAATCGGCTAGCCAAACCTGCTAATATACGCGACTTCTCAAGCGCTTCCCAATCCGCTCATGCACCCCCCTGAGAAGATGTCTTCCCTCGAAATGAGGGCGACGCTCGGGCTCGCCGGGATCTACGGGCTTAGGATGCTGGGGCTGTTCATCGTGCTTCCGGTGTTCGCGGTCTACGCGGAGCACCTGCCGGGGGGCGAAAACCACACCCTTATCGGAATAGCCTTGGGAGCCTACGGGCTGACCCAGGCGATCCTGCAGATTCCCTTCGGCTGGCTCTCGGACCGTTATGGCCGCAAGCCCGTGATCTACGCAGGGCTCGCCATTTTCGCCCTGGGAAGCTTCATTGCCGCGGCGGGGACAAATATCTACGTGGTAATCCTCGGCCGGGTGGCCCAGGGCGCGGGAGCCATTTCCGCCGCCATCATGGCGCTCACCGCCGACCTGACCCGGGAAGAGCATCGGACCAAGGCCATGGCCACAATTGGCATGACCATAGGCTCCACCTTCGCCCTGTCCCTGATCGCGGCGCCCCTGCTAAACCGGTTGCTGGGGGTGCCGGGGATCTTTGCCCTGACCGGAGTGCTGGCGATCGCCGCGATGGCTGTCGTGTACCGGGTGGTTCCAGATCCGCGCGAAAGCCACTTCCATTCGGAAGCGGAGGCCAATCCCGCCCAGTTTCGCGATGTGCTCCGGGACCCGGAGCTGCTACGCCTCAATTTCGGCGTGTTTACGCTGCACGGTGCGCTCATGGGCATGTGGGTGGTGGTGCCGTTCGCGTTGCGTTCGGCGGGGCTGGCCGTGGATCATCATTGGCAGGTCTACCTGCCGGTACTGGCTGTCTCGGTTGCGCTGATGCTACCCGCCATTATCGTCGGCGAGCGGCGAGGCCGGCTCAAGGAAGTGTTTGTGGGGGCGGTCGCGGTGGTCTTGGTTTCGCAGCTAATGCTCGGCGGCCTCTCGCAGTCGTTCTGGGGTCTGGTGGCCTCGCTGCTGGTGTTTTTCACCGGATTCAATCTGCTCGAGGCAAGCCTGCCTTCCTTGATATCGCGCGTGGCTCCGGTGGGGGCGCGGGGGACGGCAATCGGGGTCTACAGCACGGTGCAGTTTCTCGGGACATTCACCGGGGCTGCGGCGGGCGGCTTTCTATCCCAGCATTTCGGCGGCTCCGCCGTGTTTTATGCCGCCGCCGTGCTGGTGGCCGGATGGCTCGCGGTGGCTGCGACCATGAATCCTCCGCCTTCCGTGCGAACCCGGATGTATCATGTGGAACCGCTGGACGGGGTCCGGGCCGACGGGCTCACCCGGGCGCTGGCGGCGCTTCCCGGGGTGCGCGAGGCGATGGTTCCTGCGGGCGAGGGCGTCGCCTATCTCAAGGTGGATGTGAAGGGTTTCGATGAGCAGCGGGTGCTGCAACTTCTCGGAGGGAGGGCGTAGATGGCTTCTATCAACAAGGTGATCCTGATCGGCAATCTGGGCGCCGACCCGGAGACCCGCTATACGGCAAACAATGACGCGGTGACCAATATCCGGATTGCCACCACCGAGACCTGGAAAGACAAGAGCGGCGAAAAGCAGGAGCGCACGGAGTGGCACACGGTGGTGTTCTTCGGGAAGCTGGCCGAGATCGCGGGAGAATACCTCAAGAAGGGCCGGCAGGTTTATGTAGAAGGCAGCCTCCGCACCCGCAAGTGGCAGGACAAGAGCGGGCAGGACCGCTACTCGACGGAGATTGTCGCGAGCGATATGAAAATGCTCGGATCCCGGGGCGGCGGAACCAGCTTCGAGGTCGTCGACCGGGAACCCGAAGCGCCCGAGCGTGCTCCCGGGGCAAAGGGCGGCAGCAAGAAGCCGGCCGGCAGCTTTGACGATCTCGAAGACGACATACCTTTTTGACGCTGCCGTGCTTTGGGGGCCGGTCATGGCCCTGGAGGCGGCAGACGGGCTGACCCGCCCCTGGTCCAGTCCTCAATGCTCCGAGGCCATTCTCCGGGGCGCTCTGTGCTAGCATTGGCACACTGGGAGGCCATTCTGGGGGCGGATCGCCCTTTCGTGCAGCGAAGCCCCCCGGCTGGACCGCATGTATCTCAAGCATTTCGGTTTCCGCGAAAGCCCGTTTTCCCTCGCGCCGGACCCCCGTTACCTCTACATGAGCGAGCGCCACCGGGAAGCGCTCGCTCATTTGCTGTTTGGCATCCAGGGCGACGGCGGCTTCGTGCTTCTCACGGGCGAGGTGGGGACCGGCAAGACCACGCTTTGCCGGGCGCTCATCGGGCGTATTCCCTCGGACTGCCAGCTTGCGTTTGTCCTCAACCCCAAGGTTTCGGCGCTGGAGCTGCTGGCGAACGTTTGTGACGAACTGAGCATTCCCTATCCGAAGCAAAGTGGCAGCACCAAGGAATTCATCGACCGGATCAATGTTTGGCTGCTGCGCGCCAACGCGTCCGGCCGGAAGACGGTCCTGGTCATTGATGAAGCCCAAAATCTCTCCGATGATGTACTGGAGCAGATTCGTCTGCTGACAAACCTGGAGACCAGCCAGCGGAAGCTCCTGCAAATCGTACTGCTGGCGCAACCGGAACTGAGGACCCGGCTGGCGAAACCCGGCCTCCGCCAACTGAACCAGCGCATCGTTGCGCGCTACCACCTGGAGCGGCTGACGCGGGCGGAAACGGCCAGGTACGTGGGACATCGCCTGGCGGTGGCGGGGGTTCAGCGCACGCTGTTTCCTGCGCGGGTTCTGGATCGACTGCACCGACTTTCGCGGGGCACGCCGCGCCTTATCAACGTGATCTGCGACCGGGCCTTGCTCGGGGCCTACGTGGAGGGGCGCAGCGAGGTGAATCTGACGACGCTGAACAAGGCCGCGCACGAGGTTTTCGGAGGAATTCCCGGCCGCTTTGCCAGACGACACCTTCTGCCGTGGGTCTTGGTATCGCTGGCGTTCGTGATCCTCGGCGCGGGGGTGGCAGCCGCCTATTTCCTGGGTGGAACGAAACCGGTACCGGCTGTGGCGCCTGCGGCGGCCCTGCATTCGGCGCCCGTGACTGTTGCGGAGCCGTCGCCGGCAACCGATCGGTCGCCGGATGTGCGGGAGGAGGCGCTACGCTGGGCGGGAAACCAGAGCGCCGCCGCCAATGAGGCGGCCGCCCTGGCCGACCTGTTTAGACAGTGGAACGCGGAACCGGCCGGCGACCGGCTGCAAACGGCGTGCCGCCCCGCCCTGGGCGACGGACTGCGCTGCCTGGCAGCCAAGGGCACGCTAGACGACGTCCAGGCGCTCAATCTTCCCGCTCTGGTGCGGCTGCGTCAGGACGAGGGAGTGGAGTTCTTTGCCGCCTTAATGGGCATGCAGGCTGGCGCCGCTGAACTCGCCGTCGATGGACAGCGCAGCCGGGTCCGTTTCGAAACGTTGCAGCGGCATTGGGGGGGAGAATACGCGGTTCTCTGGCGCGGACCGCCCGGCGACCGGCCGGAGATGGGGCTTTACTCCCGCGGTGCCGACGTGGCATGGCTTGCCCGCGCCCTGGCGCGCGCGGAGGGGCGGGATTCGCCGGCAGTGCCTGACAGCGTTGTCTTTGACACGACCCTGCGCCGGCAGGTGATCCGTTTCCAGACCGGCCAGGGCCTTGAGCCTGACGGGATTGCCGGGCCGCAAACCCTGGTACGTCTCGCGGCATTGGCGTCGGATGATCAGCCAAGGCTGGTCGCCGAATCGCGCGAATAAGATGTCGTACATTCTTGACGCTCTCAGAAAATCCGAGGAAGAGCGGCTGCGGGAACGGAGCCCGGATTTCCTGAGGGAGCCGGTGGTCACGCCGTCCCCGGTGATGCGCAGATGGCCGCGCCTGGTGATTGCGCTGGCGATTGCGCTGCTCGGCGCCGGCGGTTGGCTGGCGTGGGACCGACCCTGGCGCCCTCCCGGGGAGCAGAAGCTCCCGCCGGCGGCCGCCGTCGATCCCCAGTCAATGGCCGGGGCGGCAACGCAGCCGGCGCGTCCCGGAGAAACCTTAACGCCGGTCATTGCGCCCCCGGATAGCGCGACATTGCAGCCCCGGCAAGGCACTTCTGCGGCCCCGCCATCTGTCGACTTGCCGCGAGCGCGGAAGGCGCCGGAACCGCCGAATAAGTCCGCATCGGTACAGGAGAGGGCTCCGCGCAAGACGCCCAGCTCAGAGATCCCACCGCCACCGAATCGGGTTCTGCACCTCAGCGAGCTTCCCCCCGCGCTGAGGGACACCTTGCCTAACCTGGCGGTGCACGGATTCGTTTATTCCGAAGATTCCGGCAGCCGCATGGTGGTGATCAATAACCGCATGCTGCAGGAGGGAGACGACATTGGAGCGGACCTAAAGCTCGAGCGCATCGGCCCGGACGGAGCCGTGCTCAATTACAAGGGTTATCGGTTTCTCGCCCCGCGCTGAGGGCTCGCGGCCAGCTTACGGCGCGGCGCTTGGCTGATGCGTCTCGCAGTCAGGCACCGGGTTTCGGCCGATTGCGTGCAAACAGGAGCGCGACCGCGCAGGACGCCATGCGCGACATTTCCTTGTCGGCGCGGCTAGTGAGCATAATGGGCACCCGGGCGCCCAGAACGATGCCCGAAGACTGGGCGTCGGCAAGGTACTCCAGCTGCTTGGCAAGCATGTTTCCCGACTCCAGATCCGGCACCAGCAGGATGTCGGCCTTTCCGGAGACGGGGGAGACGATGCCCTTGATTTTTGCGGCCACTTCCGAGACCACGTTATCGAAGGCAAGGGGTCCGTCGAGGATGGCGCCCCGGATCTGCCCCCGGTCGCACATCTTGCACAGGGCCGCCGCTTCGATGGTGGAGCGAATCTTGGTCGTAACGGTCTCCACGGCCGAAAGGATGGCCACCTTGGGTTTGTCGATCCCCAGGGCATGGGCAAGGTCGATGGCATTCTGGACAATGTCCACCTTGTCATCCAGGCTGGGCTCGATGTTGACCGCGGCATCGGTGATGAACAGGGGCCGCGGATAGGTGGGTACGTCCATGATGAAGACATGGCTGATACGGCGCGCGGTTCGGATGCCGGTAGTCTTGTCCACCACCTGGCCCATCAATTCGTCGGTGTGCAGGCTACCCTTCATGAGGGCCTCCACGCGGCCGCTGCGCGCCATGGCGACCGCTTTCTCCGCGGCTTCGTGGCTGTGCTCGGTGGGCACGATGGTGTAGGTAGAGAGGTCGACGCCTTCCGCTTCCGCCACCGCCCGGATCCGAGATTCGGGCCCGATCAGAACCGGCACGATGAGGCCGGCCGCCGCGGCCCCGATTGCGCCCATGAGAGACACCTTGTCGCAGGGATGCACGACCGCGGTGCGCAGCGGTTCCAGATCCCGCGTCTTGGCGATGAGCTTGCGGTAGTAGCGCGCATAGGAGTCGAGCAGCCGCACCGTGGGCAATATCTGGCGCTCGCGCCGGATCTTCTGTACCGGGGCCAGCACCACGGCGATTCCGCTGATTACGGGATCTCCATGCTGGTTGACGCCCTTGCAGTCCAGGGTCACGTGGCGATTGGCGGTGTTTCTGGCGGTGACGGTGACCGTGATCGTGACCGTATCGCCCACCGCTACCGATTTTTCGAAGTGCAGCGTCTGGTCCAGGCACAGGGTGCCGGGCCCTGGATACTTGGTGTCGAGAAGCGCTGCGATCAGTGCGCCGCCCCACATGTTGTGGGCAGTGACTTTCTGCCCGAGGGTTGCCGCGGTGTACTCCTCGTCCAGGACCGTGGGGGCCACGTCGCCGGACAGGATGGCGAAGAGCTGGATGTCCTCGAGGGTCAAGGTGTGCTGGGTGCTTGCCGTGTCTCCGACTCGAATCTCGTCGAAAGGCCGGTTCTCGATCATCTCGCGGAATTCGTTTTGGTTCACGGCTTGCTCCCGTAGTCAGCAGCGAATGGCGCCTAGGCCATCAGCACATAGGTGCCCGGCGCATCCCCCATGGCCGGATATCCCTGGGCCGCCGCGCCCATGGCGGGCGGCGCGCCCGGCTCGCCCGAACGGGCGCGCAGCCAATCATGCCAGCATGGCCACCATGATCCTTCCCGGCTGGGCACACTGGCCTGCCAGACGTCCGGCGGGATGAATTTGTCCTCGGCACTCCGGGTCGAGATCTGAAAGTGGCGACGGGGATGCCCCGGCTCACTCACGATGCCGGCGTTGTGCCCGCCGGAGGTGAGGACGAACGTCACTTCTGTGTCGGTAAGCAGATGCAGCTTGTACACGGAGTGCCACGGGGACACGTGGTCCTTGATCGTTCCCACGGAAAACACCGGCGCCCGGATATCCGAGAGCGCCACCGGCCGGTCATTGACGAGATAGCTGCCTTCCGCGAGCTCGTTCTCTAGGTAGAGGCTGCGCAGGTATTCGCGATGCATGCGGTAGGGCATGCGGGTGGTGTCCGCATTCCACGCCATGAGATCGTTCATCGCCTCGCGTTGGCCCAGTAGGTAGGTCCTGATCATCTTCGACCATACCAGGTCCTGGGAATTGAGCAGCCGGAACGCGCCGCCCATCTGCTTCCCGTTGAGGTATCCGCGGTCCCACATGATGTCCTCGAGGAAGGTCACCTGGCTTTCGTCAATGAACAGGGCCAGCTCTCCGGGCTCCTCGAAGTCCACCTCCGACGCGAAGAGGGTGACGCTGGCAAGGCGGTCGTCATTGTCCCGGGCCATGGCGGCCGCGGCGATGGCGAGGAGGGTGCCGCCGAGGCAGTAACCCACGGCATGGATCTTTCGTTCCGGCACCACGGTGGAGACCACATTCAGAGGCGCCATTACTCCGGCGCGCAGATAATCATCCATTCCCAGGTCGCGGTCGGCCTCGCCCGGGTTCTTCCAGGACACCATGAACACCGTGTGGCCCTTGTCCACCAGATATCTCACCAGGGAGTTGGTCGGCGAAAGATCCAGGATGTAATATTTCATGATCCAGGAAGGTATGATCAGCACCGGCTCGGGAAGGGTTTGCTCTGTGGTCGGCGAGTATTGCAGGACCTCGATCAGCCGATTGCGAAAGACCACCTTTCCCGGGGTGACGGCGACGTGGGTCCCCACCTGATAGGCTTGGGCCTCCGGGGCCTTCCTGCCCTCCACCTCGTCCATCCAGTCGTTGATCGCATTGTACGCACCCCGGAAGAAGTTCATGCCGCCTTCCGTCACGGTGGCCTTGAGAACCACGGGGTTGGTCCAAGGGAAATTGGAAGGCGACACCATGTCCAGCAACTGCCGCGAGACGAAATTCACCACCTGCTCGTGGTGCGGCTGGACCCCCCTCACGCCCGTGGTTGCGTTATGCCACCACTGCTGCTGGAGCAGGAAGGCCTGGTAGACCAGGTTGAATGGCCAGTCCTGCCACTCGGGATCGTCAAATCGGGTGTCCTGGGGGAGCGGCTCGATGCAGGGTTTCGCCCCTTGCATCGGAGAGCGAATCAGGTAATGAACGAGGCGGATCCATTTTCGCAGGGCCTTTTCGGACAACTCCGCCTGCTTCCCCGAGTAAAGGGCCAAATGAACGAACCAATCAAACCATGCCAGAGCCAGGCCGGCTGGCGAAATGCCGTGGGTGAATCGTCCGATCCAGGCATGGAACATCCGGTCCAAGTTCCCGGAGTTGATGGGCTGGATGGACAACTCTTCCGCTTCGGCGTGAACGACGGGTCGGCGCATGGCTCGGGACTCCTTCTTCATTATACTACGCTGATGTTGCGCCGCATCATCATTTTTCCAATGCGTCCCAATAACCTAGCCATCTGTTTAGGTGAGATTTTTTTGGTGTTTTTACCCGTATATGAGCGAGTCCCGGCGCGGGAAGCCCCTAATCTACCTACAATTTTTCCAAGCCTTGCGCCGTTCCAGCGGGGTTCCTGATCAGTCGAGCAATGCGGCGAATCCCTAACAGACATTACAGGGACGGGAGCCGCGACCCGGCGGCCACGCCACCCCGACCGGAACGAGCCTGACGCCACTTGATTTCCCCATTCGCTGCCCTAATCTAAAATCCGCCTGTAACCAATTAAGGTATAAGGTATAATCGCTCTTAGATATTCGCGAGGTTCCCATGCCGATTTACGAATACCGTTGTTCCTCCTGTGGTTGCGAAAAGGAGTTCCTGCAGAAGATAAGCGACCCTGCCGTTACCCAGTGCCCGGAATGTGGCGGGAACACGATGGTCAAGCTGATCTCGGCGGCGGGATTTCAACTCAAGGGCTCGGGCTGGTACGCTACCGATTTCAAGAACGGCGCCAAGTCAAAATCGGACTCCCAGGAGAAATCCGAGAAGGCGGCGGCCTGTGGAGGCAGTTGCGCCTGTGCGGCGGCTGCCTCCGAAACCTAACGTTCCGTGAAGCGCTACTTCATCACCGGGCTCCTGATCTGGATCCCGCTGGGGATAACTTTTTACATTTTGCAGTTCCTGGTCTCGACCATGGACCAGACGCTGCAGCTTCTTCCGGAGTCCCTGCATCCGCGAACTTGGCTGGGAATTCACATACCCGGCCTCGGAGTCGTGATGGTTGTCGTCGTGGTGCTCCTCACGGGACTGCTCGCGGCCAATATCATCGGCCAGCGGCTGCATACCTATTGGGAGGGTATCCTTTTCCGCATCCCGGTGGTGAAGTCCATCTACTTCGGCGTAAAGCAGGTTTCGGACACGCTCTTCTCGAGCTCAGGGCAAGCTTTCCGCAAGGCGCTTCTGGTGCAATATCCCCGGGAGGGCTCCTGGACGATCGCCTTCCTCACCGGTCGGCCGGGGGGCGACGTGGCGAATCACCTGCAGGGCGAGTTTGTGAGTGTTTACGTGCCAACAACGCCCAACCCGACATCGGGTTTTTTCTTGATGATGCGGAGAAGCGATGTCGTCGAACTCGACATGAGTGTGGACAACGCTCTCAAGTACATCATTTCGATGGGCGTGGTGGCGCCCGAGAACAGCAAAAAGGCATTGCCCCGCGACTGATTTCCCGCGTCCGCCGGTCCCGGCGGCGCTGACTCACAGAAAGCTCTAACCCATGCGCACCGATTATTGCGGACTCGTTACGACCACACATCTTGGCAACGAGGTCACCCTCTTCGGATGGGTTCACCGCCGGCGCGATCACGGGGGCGTGATCTTCATCGATCTCCGTGACCGGGAGGGCTTGGTGCAGGTGGTGTGCGATCCCGATACCCCGGAGGCTTTTGCAGCAGCCGACCGGCTGCGCGGCGAGTTCGTCGTGCGGGTGACGGGTAAGGTCCGCCGCCGCCCGGAGGGAACGGTGAATCCCAACCTTGTATCGGGGGAAATCGAGGTGCTGGCGTCCGCCATCCAGATCCTGAACCCGGCGCTCACGCCGCCGTTCCAGCTGGACGACGAGAACCTCACGGAGAGCGTGCGGCTCGCTTACCGGTTTGTGGACCTGCGCCGGCACCAGATGCAGGCCAACCTGCGGTTGCGTTACCGCGTGGCCATGGCGGTGCGCCGCTTTCTCGACCAGCACGGATTCATTGACATCGAAACGCCGATGCTGACACGTTCCACGCCGGAGGGCGCGCGCGACTTTCTGGTGCCTTCGCGCATCTATCCCGGCGAGTTCTATGCGCTGCCCCAGTCACCTCAGCTTTTCAAGCAGCTGCTGATGATGGCCGGCTTTGACCGCTATTACCAGATCGTCAAGTGCTTCCGCNNCAGCCGGAATTCACCCAGATCGACGTCGAGACCTCGTTCATGAGCCAGGGCGAGATCACCGCCCTGATGGAGGACATGATCCGATCGGTATTCAAGGAAACGATGGGTATCGAGTTGGCAGACCCTTTCCCGAGGCTTTCCTACCAGCAAGCCATGGCGCTTTATGGATCGGACAAGCCGGATCTGCGAGTACCCTTGCGGCTGACGGATCTTACCGATGTGATGAAGCAGGTGGAGTTCAAGGTGTTCTCCGGGGCGGCGAATCAGCCCGGCGGACGGGTGGCAGGGCTTCTCGTTCCCGGCGGCGGCCACCTCACGCGGGGCGAAATTGACGGCTACACGCAGTTCGTCGGCACCTATGGCGCAAAGGGACTCGCCTACATCAAGTTCAACCAAATCTCCAGGGGGCGCGATGGCATGCAGTCTCCGATCGTGAAGAACCTGGCCGATGGAGCCCTGGAAGCGATCGTCGAGCGCGGAGGCGCGAAGGACGGGGACCTCATGTTCTTCGGCGCAGACACGGCCAAGGTCGTCAACGATGCCTTAGGGGCGCTGCGCCTCAAGGTGGGCCATGAGAAAGGTTTTGCGCAAGCCGGCTGGCGTCCGCTTTGGGTCGAGAATTTCCCGATGTTCGAGTGGAACGAGGATGACAAGCGCTGGGATGCCCTTCACCATCCCTTTACCTCGCCCCAAGACGGGCACGAAGACCGCCTGGACACCGATCCGTCGACGGCCCTCTCCAAGGCCTACGACATGGTGCTCAACGGGTGGGAGATTGGAGGGGGCTCAGTGCGTATCCATCGCCAGGAGGTGCAATCAAAGGTCTTCAGCGCCCTCAATATCGGTCCCGAGGAGGCCCAGCGGAAGTTCGGGTTCCTGCTTGAGGCATTGCAGTATGGAGCCCCGCCCCACGGCGGCATCGCGTTTGGACTTGACCGCATCGTCACCCTCATGGCCGGGGCGGAGTCCATCCGGGACGTCATAGCGTTTCCCAAGACTCAGCGAGGTCAGTGTCTGCTTACTCACGCGCCAAGCCCCGTGGATGATAAGCAATTGCGGGAGCTGCACATCCGCTTGCGCAGCCCTGACGGGCCCAAGCCCTGAGCAGGGCAAAAATAAAGGGCTTCCGGAGAACCGGAAGCCCTTGAAGGTTCCCCTTGGAGTACGTTACGCGGCCCGCGTGCAGTCTCGCATTGGGGAACGGAGAGGTTCCTGTCGGCACCGAGATTTCCTAACCTTGGGAAAAGCCTCAGCGACGAAGCACTGCCCATTCAGCAGCACTTACCGTGCCAATGTTTATTTCTAATACAACACTATGAATATAAATTATATTCAAGCAGTTGCCCATGGGTGGGTCAGGGTTGTTTCAGTGGGGGATGAGGGGCATATGACGCGGAAACTGGGGGATATGATCAAATCTAAGGAGTTTTAGACCCAGTCTAAGAGCAGATGAGTGGATCCAAGGTCCCGGTGTCGGTTCTGGTGGTCATCCACACCCCCGACTTGCGCGTGTTGTTGCTGGAGCGGGCGGATCACCCGGGCTATTGGCAGTCCGTCACAGGGAGCCAGCATCCCGGGGAGTCGCTGCGGCAGACGGCGGTGCGCGAAGTGCGAGAGGAGACAGGCCTGGACCCGGAGCAGCACGCGCTTCGCGATTGGGGCATACAGAACGAGTACGAAATCTTTGCCGAGTGGCGGCACCGCTATCCAGCGGGCGTCACCCATAACACGGAGCATGTCTTTGGCATGACGGTGCCGGATCCGCTGCGGATCCGGCTGGCGCCCCGGGAGCACTTGAGCCATGCCTGGCTTCCGTACCAGGAGGCGGCCGAGCGGTGCTTTTCCTGGAGCAACCGGGATGCGATCCTCCTGCTGCCCCGATTTGCTGGCGCCGACGGTAGCGGGAAGTGATCTAGGGGGGACCCCCGGCGGTGCCGGCCTCCGCGCTCTGGCGCACCCAGTATTGAGCGACACTGAGCCCTGTGGCGAGCAGTGCGGGCCCGAGGAAAATGCCGATGAACCCGAAGGCCAGCAGTCCCCCGAACACGCCCAGCGCGACGAGCAGAAGGGACATCTTGCTCCCGCGGCTGATGAGAAGGGGCTTGAGGAAGTTGTCGATGCTGCTCACCACCAGGGCACCCCAAAGCACCATGAATATCGCCCAGCCCAGGGAGTCCTGGTAGTAGAGCCAGATTGCCGCGCCCCCCCAGACCAGGGGAGGTCCTACCGGCACCAGGGAAAGCAGGAAGGTCGCGAAACCCAGGGTGAGAGCGGCCGGGACGCCTGCGATCAGGAAGCCGATCGTGGCCACCGCGCCCTGGGCCAGGGCGGTGCCGAGGATGCCGTAGACCACGCTGACGACGGTTCCCTGGACCTGGCGCAGGAGATCCCCGCTGAGGTGTCCCGCGACTCGCTCGACTCCTGAGCGGACGGCATGCATGATGGCTTCCCCGTCGCGGTAGAAGAAGAATCCGACAAAGACGACGATCAGCATCTCCAAGACCCCATTGCCGAGGATTGCTCCCAGGCCCAGGAGCGCCTTGCGGGCGGGTTCGAGCATCATCCGCCCGATTCGCCGAAGCTCCTCCGGACTCGAAGAGATGGCCTGCCATTGCTCCGAAATCTGCTCCCCCACGAAGGGGATGCCGGCGACCCAGCCTGGTGGCCCCGGGATGCCGGTGGCGAACCAGCGCTGCAGGGCCTCGGCAAAGGCGGCCACATTGCCGGCAAAGCTCGCGGCCAGGATCGCCAGGGGCACCACGATAAGCAGCACCAGCGCCAGTACCATGAGCAGGGCGGCGATGGATGACCGGTCGCCGAGGCGGCTTCTCAATTCCTTGTATACAGGCCAGGTGGTGGCGCAGACGACTCCGGCAAAAAGCATGGCCGCGACGAAGGGCCGAAGCACCACGAAACAGCCGGCCACAAGGAGCGCAACGGCGGCGACCCGGGCGTAGAAGTCAATGGAGGCAAGGCGCTCCGACGGCGAAGGGCGGGCGGTGGGCTCCAAGGGATTACCAACCCCTCTGGGCAACAGGCATGGTGCACTCTAGATCAGCTTGTCCTTGGTCAACTGGTCGATAATGATCTTGGCCAGTTCGCTGCTGGCCTTGGCCGTGGCCTGGGTCTCGAAGGTCACCGAAGTCGCCACCCACACCAGCTTGCCGGATGCGGCGTCAAACAGACTGGTTTCCAGGGTTGCCTCCTCGTAGGTGTAAGTCGTTGGGGGCTGATAGTACGACCAGGTGTTGGCGTAATAGCCGTAGAAGCCGACCCCCGGGGGCGGCACCCCGATGGCGAAGGGGTAGGGATAGACCGGGGCACCATAAGATTGAACGTACCCCGGCGAGGTTGCGGTGCGCTGGTCGATGCCGACGACCCGCGTGGTGATAACGGCATCGACACCGGATTTCTTCACCGCCGCCCTGAGGGTAGCCTCATCGGCCTGGCCATCCTCGGGGATCAGCGTGTAGCTGGGGATGGCCTCAACTCCCCGCGATTTGAGTTGGGCCGAGAAGATGTCCTCAAAGGTACGGCGGATGGTGGCGTCCCGGGTAATGCCCACCACCAGGAGCTTTTTGAGGGCGCCGCCCGTATATCCGGGGTCGCGCCAGGTGTTGGTGAGGGAGGTGGTGGCGCAGGAAGCGAGGACACCCAGGCATGCCAGCGCCAGAATCATACGGCGTCGAGCGCCGGCTTCGGGGAATCTGATCATTTTGAACGAGCTCCGCAATGAACGGTCTATAGCGTATCGCGTCCGGGGATTTCTACCAGCGCGGGCGAAGCCGACCATCCGTCCTCTTGATCCTAGACGTTGCGGCAGCTGCGATGCCGGTGCTTACGCAAGTGCATTATGTCGGGCGGCGGCCTGCGAGGCAAACGGGGCCTCGGGCGGGTTACCCGCCTGGATCCGTGATGTTAATGTGGTAACTTTGTGAACGTTCGGCGAGGAATTCCTTCCATGCAGGTCAATGCCATCGCTTTTGATCGTTTTCGGTACCCGGAGGACGACACCGCCCAGGGCCGGATTCGGGCGGCCCGGGAAAAGCTCGGTCAGCGCGCCGTGATCCTGGCGCATCACTACCAGCGGCCAGACGTTTACGTCCAGGCGGACCTGACCGGCGATTCACTTCGGCTGTCCCGCCTCGCCGGGGAGACAGACGCCGAGTACATCGTGTTCTGCGGGGTGCATTTCATGGCGGAGGTGGCCGACATTCTTTCGCGCCCCGGTCAGATCGCGATCCTTCCCGACCTCAACGCGGGATGCTCCATGGCGGATATGGCCAATCTGTCGAAGGTTGAGCGTGCCTGGCGCGAGCTGGCAGAAGTGCTGGATCCCGATGTCGCCATTACGCCCGTGACCTACATCAACTCGGCGGCGGACCTCAAGGCGTTTTGCGGCGAGCATGGGGGAATCGTCTGCACGTCCAGCAACGCCAGCCGGATCATGGAATGGTCTTTTTCCCGGCGCGAAAAGGTCCTGTTCTTCCCGGATCAGCATCTGGGACGCTGGAGCGGTCACAAGATGGGAATCCGTCTGGAGGACATGCCGGTGTGGGATCCGGACGAGCCGCTGGGGGGGCTTTCCCCCGAGGCGATCCGCAAAGCGAGGGTCTTGTTGTGGAAGGGACACTGCTCGGTTCACCAGATGTTTCAGCCGGTGCATATCCAGCGCTGGCGGGCCCAGCATCCTGATGGCTTCGTGATCTCGCACCCCGAATGCGGCTTCGAGGTCTGTCGGCTTTCGGATTACGTGGGCTCCACCGAGACCATCATCCGCACGATTCGGGATGCTCCCGACAACACCAAGTGGCTGGTAGGGACGGAACTTAACCTAGTCAACCGCATCGCAGAGGAGTTTAGACCCCAGGGCAAGCTTATTCAGTTCATGGCGCCCACCGTCTGCATGTGCTCCACCATGGCGCGAATCGATCCGCCGCATCTGGCTTGGGCCCTGGAGAATCTGGCGGAGGGACAGGTGGTGAACAGGATCAAGGTGCCGGAACCCGAGGCAAGACTGGCCCGAATCGCGCTCGAGCGGATGCTCGAGGTATCCTGACTTTCCAGCGGCCGGGGCACCGCCGATGCGCCAGGCATTGGGCCGGTTTTTCCTCGTGGCGTGTCTGGCCCTGGCGTCAGCGGCGCCGGCCGGCGAGCAAAGGCCGATCATCACTGTGGACGTTCAGCGCAACCGAGAAGCCGTGGAGGTGGACACCCGGGTGTTGCTGCCGGTGAGCCCGAGGGTGGTGTGGCAGGTTCTTACAGACTACGACCGTATCGCGACTTTCGTGCCCGGGCTTACCGTCAGCCGTCTGATCAATGGCACAGGGGAGCCTCTGCTCCTGGAGCAACAGGGCGAACTCCGTTTCCCGGTGTTCCACGTCCGGTTCGACGTGGTGGCGCGGGTTGAAGAGCACCCCTATCACACGATTCGCTTCCGTGCCATCCGGGGTAACATGACGGAAATGAGCGGCGAGTGGAATGTGGAGGCCATCGGCGCCGACGAGGGCAGCCGCCTGCGCTACCACGTGCGCGTGGTGCCCGAATTCTGGGTGCCGCCGGTTCTGGGCCCCGCGCTGTTAAAGCGCAATTTCAACGAGCAGTTCGAGGCCCTGACGCGGGAGATGATGCGGCGCGATCCCCGGTAAACATTGTCGAATTCCGTGAGAATCCGGCAAAATGTCGGCCTTCCTTCAGGGGCATCCACCATCCATGCACGCCAGCCGTACCCACCCCACGGGAGTCGCGCGCACGCTCGCCGGCGCCATCCGTTCGCTCCGGGTGGCAACCTACAACATTCACAAGGGACTGTCCCAATTCAACCGCAAGCTGATGGTCCATGAGCTGCGGGAGCGCCTGCGCGTCATGGCCGCCGATCTCATCTTCCTGCAGGAGGTGGTGGGCCTCCATGAACGGCACGCCACGCGCTACCAAAACTGGCCGGAAGCGCCCCAGTATGAGTTCCTGGCGGAATCGGTGTGGCCGGAATTCGCCTACGGCAAGAACGCGGTGTATGACGGGGGGCATCATGGCAACGCGATCCTCTCGCGCTTTCCCATCGTGCGCTGGGAAAACGAGAATATTTCAGCGCATGCCGTGGATCAGCGTGGGCTGCTGCACGCCGAAGTCGGAATTCCGGGCTGGGACCAGCGGCTGCACTGCGTGTGCGTCCACCTGGGACTGAGGGCCCAATGGCGGCGGCAACAGGTGGACGCGCTGGCTCAGCGCATCAACGCCATGGTTCCCGATTCGGCGCCACTGATCATCGCGGGCGATTTCAACGATTGGCACGGCAAGGCGGGGGACAGTCTGGTGCAGGGATTGCGCCTGTCGGAGGCCTTCCAGCTGACCATGGGACGCCCGGCGCGCAGCTATCCCGCCCTCATCCCCCTGCTCCGGCTTGATCGCATCTACGTGCGCGGCCTCCGGGTCAACGATACCCAGGTGCACCGCGGCCGGCCCTGGTCGCGCATCTCCGATCACGCTGCCTTGACCGCAACCATGACTTTGGCATGAAACGGGGACTGCGCTTCCTGTCCGGAAACAGGTTGGCGCTGCTGCGCAACGGTGCCGAGTTTTTTCCCGCACTCGAGGCCGCGATCCTGCGGTCGGAGCGGGAAGTCCATCTTCAGACCTATATCTTCCGGGCTGATGCGACCGGGAGGCGCATTTCCGAGGCGCTCAAGGATGCCGCGCACCGCGGCGTAACCGTGCACCTGTTGCTCGACGGGTTCGGCTCGGCCGAGCTTCCAGCACAGTGGATCACCGACATGAAGCGTGCCGGAGTTCAGGTATTGTTTTTTCGCCCCGAGGCTCGCCGCTGGCATCTGCGGCGCAGCCGCCTGCGCCGCATGCACCGGAAGGTGGCGGTCGCCGACGACCGGATCGCGTTCATCGGGGGCATTAACATCCTTGATGACGTCGATCCGGGAGGGCCTTCGGCACCGCGCCTTGATTTTGCCGTGGCGATAGAGGGACCTCTCATCGAACCAATTCACGACATGGCGCGGCGGCTATGGGCGCGGGTTGCTTGGGCCCGCTTCCGTCGCCGCTGGACCGAGGGGCTGCGATGGGACTTGCAGCCGGGAATCCCAGGTGAGCAGCGGGCGGCGCTT
>DKBC01000233.1 GCA_002451065.1 Betaproteobacteria bacterium UBA6910 | reverse complement strand
TCGTCGTACTCGAACATCGGGAAATCGAGCACCCACAGCGGCCGCCAGCCCGTTTCCGTAAGTCCGCGCTCGTGCCCCAGCTTCGCCCTCAGCGCGCCCAGCGCTTCGTTCACGATCTTCGCGCGGTCCGCGCCGAAGAAGACGAGGTCGCCGTCGCGCGCCGCCGTGCGCTCGAGGATCGTCCGGATCACTTCGGGAGACAGAAACTTGAGGATCGGCGATTGCAGTCCGTCGGCGCCACGCTCGATCGCGTTTACCTTGATGTAAGCGAGGCCTTTCGCCCCGAACTGCTTCACGTAATCCGTGTAACCGTCGATCTCGCTGCGAGTAAGGGTCCCGCCCTGCGGCAAACGCAGCGCCGCGACGCGCCCGTCTTTCAGATGCGCAGCGTCCCGGAAGACCTTGAAGTCCACATCCCGCACCGCGTCGGTGAGCTCCGTCAACTCGAGCGGCACGCGCAGGTCCGGTTTGTCCGAGCCGTAGCGCGACATGGCCTCGGCATAGCCCAGACGCGGGAAGGGATCGGGCAACGCAACGCCCATCACCTCCTGGAAAACATGCCGGATCAGCGACTCCATGATGCGCGTGATCTCGTTCTGGTCGAGGAAGGAAGTCTCGATATCGATCTGCGTGAACTCCGGCTGNNCGGCGTCTCGATGTCGATGAACCCCTCCCGGTCGAGAAAGTTACGCACCGCCATGGCGGCGCGATAGCGCATATTGAGATTGCGCTGCATGAAGGGCCGGCGCAGGTCGAGTACGCGATGCTCTAGACGCACCGTCTCCGAGAGGTTTTCCTCGTCCATCTGGAACGCCGGCGTGAGCGACGGGTTGAGGATCGCGATCTCCTGCGCGAGGACTTCGACCTCACCGCTCGGCAGGTTGGGATTGACGGTGCCGGCCGGGCGCTCCCGTACCTTCCCCGAGACCCGGATCACGAACTCGCTGCGCAGCCGGTCAGCTGTCCCGAACGTCTCTGGCGTATCCGGATCGCAGACCACCTGCAGCAGCCCTTCGCGGTCGCGCAGGTCGATGAAGATCACGCCGCCATGATCGCGCCGCCGGTGCACCCACCCGAAGACATTTACCGTCTGACCCAGGTGTTTGCGGTTAATGATTCCGCAATATTCGGTTCTCGTGAGCATTGTGATAAGTGATGCGTGATGGGTGATGGGTAATACGTGATGATCCGTGGTCGGCAGAATCCCTGCCGACTACCGGTCACAGGTCACCGGTCACGACTTTTCTCTTACTGGTTGACCGCCTTGGGTGCAACCGCGCGCGCGGCTCTGCCCATGCGTCCGTTTGCACCGGGCGCCACCACCCCCATCGAAATGATGTACTTGAGCGCTTCGTCGACGGTCATGTCGAGCTCCACCACGTCAGCCCGCGGCACCATGACGAAGTAGCCGCCCGTCGGATTCGGAGTCGTCGGCACGTAGATGCTCACGTAGTCGCCCTTGAGATGCGACACCACGTCGCCACCCGGCACGCCCGTGAGAAAGGCAATGGTCCACATGCCCTCGCGCGGCCATTGCACCAGCAGCGCCTTGCGGAATGCCTGCCCGCCGGGGGCGAACAGCGTATCGCTTACCTGCTTCACGCCGTTGTAGATTGAGTTCACAACGGGTATGCGCGCGAGCAGGCCTTCCCAGAACGTCACCAGCCGCTGCCCGATAATATTGGCTGCCAGAACGCCCGTGACAAACACGACCAGCACGGTCATGGCGACGCCGAAACCCGGCACGTGCACGCCCAGCCAGTTCTCGGTGCGGAATTCGGGTGGGAGCAGCTGAAGAATCTGGTCGAGGGTGCCCACCAGCAGGTTGAGCACCCACATGGTGATGACGAGCGGCACCCAGATGAGGAGGCCGGTTATGAAGTAGCGTCTGATGTGGCTTGTCTTGGAGGTCATAGCGTGCCGGCGCCGGGCCAGCGCGTGGGGAAAGTCCTGAAATCGGCGTCGGCCAAAGCGACCGCGGCCGACCCGGCCGCGGCGTTTGAATCAACCCGTCAATTCAGAGTTCGCTTCTGAAGCCTAGCTGCACGCCGGGCAAGCCCCGGTGCCGCAGGCGGCGTCCGATTTCGGCGCATCGGTCTTCGCGCCGTCACTGCCGGAACTCCCGCCGGACGTTTCCTGCTTCGCCGGCTTGGCGGGCTTGGNNGCCGCATTCCGGGCAATCCGTTAGCGGCGCATCACTCAGGCGCTGCAGGAATTCCTTCTGGCAGCCGCAGGCACCGCAGCGGTATTCGTAGATTGGCATGGCCTCTCCAGCGCAAAAAAACGCTATAGCTTAACAGCTTAGGAACTGCAAGGCCAGATATTGGGACGCTTGGCGGGATTGCAAGATCGGCGGGTCCCGTATAGCGTGCCGGTCAGCACCCGGCCTGTTCGGGGCTTTCCTCCGGGAGTCGGACAAACCCTTGCGCCTCTACCTTCACCTGTGCGTTCTGGCATTCCTCGCCGCCGTTTCCCTCCCGGCGCCGGGACAGGACTCGCGCGACGACGAGGCTTCAGCCAACGTCTACATGACCGGTACCGAGGTCTGGCCTACCGGGCCGATTCACGGGGACCTGGTCGCCGCGGCCGGACGCGTCAGCGTGGACCATCCGATCGACGGCGACGCCATCCTGGCGGCGGGCTCGATCGACCTACGGGGCAGAGTCGGGGAGGACTTGCGGGTCGCCGGTGGCTTCGTAACGCTCGCAGCTCCCGTCCGCGGTGAAGCGCTGGTCGTCGCCGGCAGCATTGCGTTCGGCCCGGCTTCCGACATCGGAGGGCGCGCGTGGCTTGCCGGGGGGGACGTGGCGGTCGCGGGAACCTTCCGTCGCGACGTCAAGGTCTATGCGCGGAACATTCTGGTGCTCGGCCACGTCGCCGGGAACATCCATCTTTTCGGCGGCACGATCGAGCTGTTGCCGTCCGCGCGCATCGACGGCAACGTCACCTATGTCAGCAACACCCCGATCAAGATCCACCCCGGCGCCAGCGTAACGGGCTCGGTTACCCGGGAGCCCGGCCAGTTGCCCACGCTGCACCTGCCGGGTTGGCCGCCGTTCCGCCCGCTGCTCATGTTCGGGCTGCTCGCGGCCGGCGCACTTCTGCTGGCGCTCTTTCCGCGCTTCACTGCCTCCAGCCTGCAGACCGTGCGCGCCTCGCCGCTGGGCAGCCTGGGCCTCGGCACCGCCATCTTCTTCAGCGTGCCGCCGGTGATCCTGCTGCTCGTGATCAGCATCATCGGCATCCCGATCGCGCTGGTGCTCGCAGGCGTTTACGCCGCTGCACTCCTGTCCGGCTTTCTGATCGCCGCATTCTTCGTGGGCGAGCGTGTGATTCGGCTCGCGCGGCGTGGAGCGGTTGGAGGCTACTGGGCCCGCGTCGGCACACTCGCCATCGCGCTAATCGTCATGTGGCTGGTTCGCCACATTCCCTACGCGGGAGGGTTCGTGATTCTGCTTGCCCTCTTGATCGGCCTGGGCGCGATGGTGCTCCAGGCATTCAGCCACTACGCCACGCGCAACTGAGCGACCGGCCCGGCAACGGGCGTGCGCTCGTCAATTGCCGGCGGCGTCCCGCAGGACAATCAAACCGGAATTCGCCCGACCCGGGATCCGCGGCGCAATTCGTTGATTACCGGGGCATTGACGCGTCAGAACGGGATGTCATCGTCCATCTGATCGAAGCCACCGCCCCCCTTCTTGGGTTGCGGCTTGCCGCCACCAGCACCAGCCGTTGCCGGCTCCCGCGGCGCGGTTTCCCCGACCCCCGCACTGCCACGTGAACCGAGGAGCTGCATCCGGTCCGCCACGATCTCGGTGGAATACTTGTCCTGGCCTTCCTTGTCCTGCCACTTGCGGGTGCGGATACGGCCCTCGACATAAACGGGCGAGCCCTTCTTGAGATACTCGCCGGCAATTTCCGCGAGCTTCCCGAAGAAAGCGATGCGGTGCCACTCGGTATGCTCCTGCTGCTCCCCGCCCTTGTCCCGCCATTTCTCGGTGGTGGCGATGCGGATGTTGGTGACGGCATCGCCGCTCGGCAGGTAACGCGTTTCGGGATCGGCGCCGAGGTTGCCAATGAGTATCACCTTGTTGACCGAGGCCATCTGGGGTTCCCTTTATTGTGATGGAATCAGAAGAGAGTAACGTTCGACAAGCGCCCGAGGATGACAGCCATTTTCGTCATGGGTGATGCGTTATGGGTTATGCGTCCTGCGACCTGCCCGCTGCGCATCGCCCATAGCCCATCGCGCATTACGCGTTCGGGCCCCCGCCGATCAGCTTCAGCACATTCTCTTCGTCAAAGCCCACGCTGTCCACCGTGACGTAGGCCCGGCGTTCGGTGCCCGCGACGCGCACTTCCCGCACCCCCGGCAGCGACCTCAGCTTTGCTGCCAGACGGTCGCTCTCTGCGGCGTCGAGCGGCGGCAGCGTGTAGACGCGCGTTCCCCGCGCAACCGGCACCCCGATTCCGCGCGCGACGACCAGCCAGAGGCCGATCAGCACGACGTCGAAGACCATCACGCCGGTTTCGCCCCAATGGCCATAGAGATAACCGCCACCGGCCGCCCCGGCGAAGGCACCCAGGAACTGAAGGCTGTTGAACACCCCGATGGCGACGCCCTTGGCCTGTGGCGGCGCCGTCTTGCTCACCAGCGAAGGCAGGGCCGCCTCCAGGACGTTGAAAGCGGTGAAGAAAATGAGGAGCGTCGCCGCGATTCTCCACACGCCCGAGCCAAGCCACGGCATGAGAATCTGGCTCGCCAGCAACAGTGCGACCGCGCCCACGAATACCCGTTTCAGCCGCTCGGGGCGGGTGGTGCTCATGACGGCCGGCACCATGAGCAGGAACGAACCGAGCAGGACCGGAAGGTAAACATGCCAGTGCTGGTCGACGGGCAGACCGTCCGCCCGCAATTCCAGCGGCACGGCGATGAACAGCGCCATCAGCACCGCGTGCAGCGTAAAGATCCCGTAATTGAGTCTGGCGAGCTGGGTGTCGCGCAAAACATTCAGGAACTCACGAACGCCGCCGCGCGGCTCCCGCGGCTCGGGATGTTCAGGCACCTCGGGAACGATGGCGTAGACGACCCCGATTGCAATCAGCACGAGGACACCGGTCATCGCGAATATGCCCGGCACGCCCATCAGGCGGTTCAACGAGGGGGCGATCACCAGCGATAGCGCAAATACCCCTCCGATTGTCGATCCGATAATGGCCATCGCCTTGGTGCGGTGCTGCTCGCGCGTGAGATCCGCCGTCATCGCCATCACCGCCGCCGAGATCGCGCCCGCCCCCTGCAGCAGGCGACCCGCGATGACGACCCAGATATGCACGCCGAGCGCCGCGACAAAGCTGCCGGCCGCAAACAGCGCAAGCCCCGCGTAGATAATGGGCTTGCGCCCATAGCGATCCGACCACCAGCCGAAGGGGATTTGCAGTGTCGCCTGGGTCAGCCCGTAGACGCCGATGGCGACGCCGACCAGTGTCAAGTTGTCGCCGCCCGGCAGGCCCTCGGCGTAAATCGCGAACACCGGGAGAATCGCGAACATCCCGAACATGCGCAGCCCGAAAATGCTCGCCAGGCTCACCGCCGCCCGCAACTCCTGGGGGCTCATGCGATCGGAACGCGGCATCTTTCTGGGGGATCGGGCAGTTGGGAAAAGCGGAAAAACTCCGGTATATTAACAGGTTTACCTTTGCCCTTACTCCGAACCTTGGCAGCGCACCGTCCGACCGTCGTCCCGCTCCGGCCCTCGGGGACCGAAGCGGCAAGAAGCGCCGAGTACATCCGCGTCCGCGGCGCGCGCACGCACAATCTCAAGAACATCAACCTCGATCTGCCGCGCAACCGGCTGATCGTGATCACCGGGCTCTCGGGCTCGGGCAAATCCTCGCTCGCGTTCGACACCCTCTACGCGGAGGGACAGCGCCGCTACGTGGA
>DKBC01000081.1:3125-4369 GCA_002451065.1 Betaproteobacteria bacterium UBA6910 | reverse complement strand
GGGAACCGCGCTGGAGCGTCTGGCGGTTGCGGGTTTGCGCCCGGGCGAGCGGCGCGCCGAGGAATCCGAGCAGCCCGCGGGCGAAGTCCTGCGCCAGCGGCCCGCCGAGGGCAGCGTGGTCGCCCGCGGCAGCGCCGTCGCCTACTGGGTGGCGGAAGCGCCGAAAGTGGCGGTGCCCGGCATCGTCGGCCTCATGGCGGGCGATGCCCTGGGGCAGCTTGAGCCGCTGGGGCTCGAAGGCGCGGAGATGGGTGCCGAGGAGTCGGATCGCCCGGAGGGCGAGGTCCTGCGCCAGGAGCCGGAGCCCGGTGCCCGGGTCCCGCGCGGAAGCCGCGTCGGGTTCTGGGTCGCGTCCCCGATGCCGGTGACGGTACCGGATCTCACCGGCATGCAGGGACCGGAAGCCGAGGAGCGCCTGCGCGCCGCGGGCCTCGTCGCGGGAAGCAGCGAGAGCGAAGAGTCCCGGGAGCCCGAGGGCACGGTGATTCGCCAGCAGCCGCCGCCCGGCGAGCGGGTGCCCCGGGGAGCGCCGGTGGATTACTGGGTGGCGTCTCCCGCGCTGGTTCCGGTGCCGGGGCTCTCCGGACTGAGCGCCGACGACGCCCGGGCGCGGCTCGTCGGCCTGGGACTCGCCATGGTGACGCGCGCGCCGGAAGAGAGCGACGCCCCCGAGGGAACCGTGATCGGCCACGAGCCGCCGGAGGGAACGCCGGTGCCCCTCGGCGCCGAGATCGCGGTCCGCATCTCCGCTGGCCGGCCCTTCGTCGTGCGGCCCTGGGTGATCGGCGGCGGCATCGGCGCCGCCCTGCTGGCCGCGGGTGGCGGACTGTGGCTGGCGCGCCGCCCGCCGCGCCCGCCCCGCGCCCCGGAACGGCCCCCGCCGGCGCCCGCCAAGCCCCAGGTCCGCGTGCGCATGGCGGAACCCGATGCCGCCGTGGATGACGGGCTCACCCTGGATCCGAAAGCGCCGTCGGTCGGGGTGCGCACCCGCCTCGTCCCCGGCGACAGCGAGGTGGCGGCGGAGAAGGAACTGGTGGTGCGGGAGGAACGGAGGGAAACATGAGCGATCGAGTGGAGCTTGCGGACCTCATCTCCAGCGGCCTGCAGGCCGTGGGCGAGAGGGTGGAAGAGGAAATCAAGGCCAGCGAGGCGGCCCGGTCCGCGTCCGTCGTCTGGTCCCTGGTGAAACCGGAGGTGGCCTCGCGGCTCAAGGACGCGCTCGGCGCCGACGCCCTGGAGGTCAT
>DKBC01000081.1:0-3093 GCA_002451065.1 Betaproteobacteria bacterium UBA6910 | reverse complement strand
GTTCAAGAGCGCCGCCCTCACCATCCGCGGCGGCGCGATCCGGGCCGTGGCCCCCGGCTCCTGCTCGGCCCAGGCGGTGCTCAAGTACGGCAACGTCAAGCTCAAGGAGGAGCAGACCCCGGAGGTGCGCTTCCCCGGCCGCCTCGACCTGGGCGAAGGCCTGCGCATCGCCTGACCGCCCGCCACTGGCGCTCGGGGCGACGGCGCGATACATTTTCCCTTGTCCTGGGCGGCGCTAAGGGGTCAGATTCCGGGGTGGGGCGGGGCAGGCCGCCCGGTTGGCGCAAAGGGGAGGAGTCAAACATGTTCACCGAACTGGATGTCGGGCTTTACATCCCGGAGAGCGAGATCCTGGAGGTGCGGCGCAACACCCGTTCCTCCGCGCGCTTCCACTGGACCGTGCACACCCGGAGCGGGGACAAGTATCCCTGCAACGACATGACCCAGACCCAGATCGTGCAGAACAACAGCCGCATTCACGGCCTGGCCCTGGCGCGCTACGAGGACGGCACCGAGGAGATCACCCGTGTCACCGTCATCGCCTGGCGCATCACCATGCCCGCGCTCGACCGGGTGCCCAACCGCGCCCAGTGGGCCGATCCCATCTTCGCCGGCGACATCCGCGACAAGACCGTCGCCGTCTGCCTGCACGACCCCGACACCGGCCAGTACTGGGACCCCGGCATGTGGTGGGCCAACGACTGGGGCAAGGCCCTGGAGCGCATGCGCAAGGCGACGCTCAGTTAAGCAACAGACGACGCGATCCTCCCGCTCAGGGAGGTTTCGTTGCCTACATCGTCACAACTCTCTTCTTCCCTTAATACTTCTTGGGTATATGACGCAGTGTTGCGGCGTCATATTCTGTTAGCATGATTTCGCGTCCTGCTTGATCGCAATCGCCCGGACAGGTTCGCGCTAGGGGCCGAGGGAGCAGGGCGCGGATTCCAGACCGAGAACTTCCGACAATAACGAGAATTTCGGAACAAGGGTTATCAACCGGTAGGGCACCGCAGGAACATCGGCGCAGCTGCCAGAACAGAGAACCCTTGACCGAAGGCGTGAGGTGGGGACAATGCTTCCTCGTGAAGTGCCGCTGTCGCGCGATGACCTGATATGGGCGCTGGGTGGTCTTTGCCAGCTGCACGGCATTCCCTTCGATCCCGGGCTGGTTCTCCGTCACTCCCCTCCGCCGTACTCCCTCGAGACATTGGTTCATGCCGTCCAGGCGCTAAAGTTCAAAGCGGCGCTCAAGGCGGTGCCGGCGGCAGCGGTGGCGAAGCTGGCGCTTCCCGTGGTAGCGCTGCTGAAGCCACTTGCCGAAGGCGCGGAAGCGGCATCGCCCCTGGCCCTGATCCTTCGCGCGGACGAGGAACGACTGCTGCTGTTCGAATCCGGAGTCGAGCGCCACGCGGTTTTGTCGGCCGAGGACTTTGCGGCTCGCTACGGCGGGAAAGTGCTCCTAGCCACCCCCGCAGCAGACGCAACGTTGGAAGAAGGCGAGGCGCACACGGGATCGGCTTTTGGCTTCCGCTGGTTCCTGCCTGAGCTTCTCAAGCATCGCCGCATCTGGGGAGAAGTGCTCGGCGTTTCTCTCGCCATTCAGGTCATGGCCCTTGCCGTGCCATTATTCACCCAAGTCATCATTGACAAGGTGATCGCCCACCAGACCGTCAACACCCTGGTAGTGATCGCCGCCGGCCTTGCGGTGTTCATGGTCTTCAGCGCCGCGCTCACCTGGGTCCGCCAGTATCTCGTGCTGCACACCGGCAATCGGGTGGACGCGGTGCTCGCGATCCACGTGTTCGAGCATCTGTTCCGGCTGCCGGCGCGCTACTTTGAATGCCGGCCCACCGGCACGCTGGTGGCCCGGGTCCAGGCGGTGGAGACCATCCGCGAGTTCGTGAGCGGCGCGGCGGTCACGCTCCTTCTCGACCTTCCGTTCCTGGCGGTTTTTCTGGCGGTGATGTTCTACTACTCCTGGAAGCTCACCCTGGTCACGCTTGCCATCCTTGCCGCCATCGTGCTGTTGAGCGTGGCGGTCACCCCGGTGCTCCGCCGGCGCATCAACCAGCAGTTCCTGCTAGGAGCGCGCAACCAGGCCTTCGTCACCGAGTACGTCTCCGGCATGGAGACCGTGAAATCGCTACAGATGGAGCCGCAGCTCGGGGCCCGCTACGGGGATTACCTGGCGAGCTACCTCCAGGCGAGCTTCAACACCCGCCAGCTCGCCAACACCTACGGCGTTGCCGCCAATTCCCTCGAGCAGGCGATGACCCTCACCATACTTTGCCTGGGGGCGTGGATCGCCATGACCACCACCAACTTCACCATCGGCATGCTGGTCGCGTTCCAGATGTTTGCCACCCGGCTCTCCGGGCCCATGCTCAGGCTGGTGGGCCTGTGGCAGGAACTGCAGCAGGCGGGCATTGCGGTCAAACGCCTGGGGGACATCATGGACGCCCCCGCCGAGCCCTGCGCTCTGGTGCCGTCGCGGGAGGTCAAGGCGGAGGGGCGGATCGAGATCCGGGGGCTGGGCTTCCGCTACGGTGACAACCTGCCGTGGCTGTTCCGCGACTTCTCCCTCGCGGTGGAGCCCGGGCGCTGCGTCGCCGTGATGGGTCCCTCCGGCTGCGGAAAGAGCACCCTCGCCAAGCTGCTGCAGGGTTTCTACCTGCCCCAGGAAGGGCGCATCCGCCTGGACGGTCGCGACACCCGCCACGTGGCCGCCAATGAGCTGCGCCGGCCCTTCGGCGTCGTGCCCCAGGAGACCGTGCTCTTCTCCGGGACAGTGTACGAAAACCTTACCCTCGCCAACCCGCACGCCAGCTTCGATCAGGTGGTGGAAGCGTGCAAGTTCGCCGAGATCCACGACGTCGTCGAAGCTCTGCCCCAGGGCTATCAGACCACCGTGGGAGAGCACGGCGCGGGGCTCTCCGGGGGGCAGAAACAGAGGATCGCCATCGCCCGCGCGCTGCTCAAGCGCCCGAGGATTCTGGTTTTCGACGAGGCGACCTCGAGCCTCGATCCCGGCACCGCCGAGCAGTTCGCCCGCACCGTCAACCGGCTCAAGGGCAAGGTGACGCTGCTCTTCAT
>DKBC01000348.1 GCA_002451065.1 Betaproteobacteria bacterium UBA6910 | reverse complement strand
CGTAGCCGGCGTGGGGCACGATGACCGCCTTGGGCAGCGGCCCCGGGGTCACTTGGCCGTGTTCCGCGGTGGAAAGCATCTCGTCCACTTCCCGGGCCAGGGTTGCGGGATGGCCGGGATAAAACATGTCAGCGACGGCAGGGGGTCGGATGCGTGGCATGGGTCACCTTGATTGGAAAGTGGCGGGCACGATCCCCGTCAAGCATTCGATCCCCCGCCACATTTTCATTATAGTTGCCAAGACGCTGCTTCCGGCTCCTCCGGCCCCGCGCCCTGCTTGAAAAATCATCTCATTAACAAGACAACATGACCTTCGACTGGGGGCTGCCTTATCCCTCCCGGCGCATGCCGGTCCTGGCGCGCAACGCCGTGGCCACCACCCAGCCGCTGGCGGCCCAGGCGGGACTGCGCATGCTGCTCGACGGCGGCAACGCGGTGGACGCGGCCCTGGCCTGCGCCATTGCCCTCACCGTGGTGGAGCCGGTGTCCAACGGCATCGGGTCCGATGCCTTCGCCATGGTGTGGGACGGGAAACGGCTACACGGCCTGAACGGCTCCGGCCGCTCCCCCGCCGCCTGGAGCGCCGGCCGCTTCGCGGGTCTTTCCGCCATGCCCGAGCGGGGATGGGACACGGTGACGGTGCCGGGCGCGGTGTCCGCGTGGGCGGAACTCTCCCAGCGCTTCGGCAGCCTTCCCTTCGAGACCCTGTTCGAGCCGGCCATCGCCTACGCCCGCGACGGCTTCCTGGTGACACCCGACGTGGCGCGGCAGTGGCAGCTGCAGGAAGACATGCTCCTGGGCCAGCCCGGCTTCCAGGAGGCGTTTCTGCCCGGGGGACGGGCGCCGGCGGCCGGAGAGGTGTTCCGCTTTCCCGACCAGGCCAGGACCCTTCGGCGCATCGCCGAAACCGGCGGCGGAGCCTTTTACGGCGGCGACCTCGCCGAACGCATCGCCGCCTGCGCGGCCAAGCACGGCGGCGCGCTCAACCTGGAAGATCTGGCCGCGCATCGGGCGGATTGGGTGGAACCCCTGGGGCAGGACTACCGCGGTGTGCGGCTCCATGAGCTGCCGCCCAACGGCCAGGGGCTCGCCGCGCTCATGGCCCTGGGCATCCTGTCCCACTGGGACATGGCCGGTTTCCCGGTGGACTCCGCCGACAGCGTGCATCTGCAGATCGAGGCCATGAAGCTCGCTTTCGCCGACGCCTACCGCCATGTGGCGGACCCGGCCGCCATGACCCTGGAAGCCGGCGCGCTGCTGGATCCGGACTACCTGGCGCGGCGCGCGCAGCGCATCGACCTCGCCCGGGCCCAGGAATTCGGCCCCGGGGCGCCGCCGGATTCCGGGACCGTCTATCTCACCACGGCGGACGCCGGGGGCATGATGGTGTCCTTCATCCAGTCCAATTTCAGCGGTTTCGGTTCCGGGGTGGTGATCCCGGGCACCGGGATCGCGCTCCACAACCGTGGCCGCGCCTTCAGCCTGGAGCCGGGTCATCCCAATCGGGTCGGGCCCCGCAAGCGCCCGTTCCACACCATCCTGCCGGGGTTCGTGACCCGGGACGGCGAGGGGGTCATGAGCTTCGGCGTCATGGGTGCCGCCATGCAGCCCCAGGGGCACGTGCAGGTCATGGTGCGCCTGTTCGACCACGGCCAGAACCCCCAGGCCGCCTGCGACGCGCCCCGCTGGCGGGTGATGCAGGGGCTTGAGGTCTGGCTCGAGCCCGCGTTCGGCCCCGTCGTCATGGACGAGCTCAAGCGCCGCGGCCATCGGCTGGCCGTCGCCAAGCCGCCGAGCCTGGACTTCGGCGCGGCCCAGGCAATTTTCCGGCTGGAGGATGGTTACGTCGCAGCGTCCGAGCCCCGCCGCGACGGCCAGGCCGTCGGCTTCTGACCGCTGGAATCAGCACCGGCGTGGTTTGTCTCGTTTCGACACCAGGTTTTGACCTGAAAGGATTCTCTTCGGCCCTCCCATGATGGTGAACTCCAGACCGCGCTACAATGTCGACTATAGCAATAGGGTATTGGAGAAATCGGTGGACGTAAGAGCGGAAGGGCGCGCGCGGGAGCATCGCGCTGTTGGGGCCGCTTCCAGGTCGGGGGTGCAGGTCCTGTTGCCGTTCGTCCTTGGCTTCGCGGCGCCGTTCCTGATCTCGGCCTGTACCCGGTTCCTGCGCGCCTACGCGGAGGTGATATACCGGGACACCGTGCCCCTGCTCGTGGTGCTGGTATTCGCGGCCTTCACGGCGATCGCGCTAAGGCGTCTCCCCGGGCGAATCGGTTTTGTCGCGGCAGGGCTCTATCTGGGGGCAACCTTGGGCGCGGTGCTGGATGTGCTCGTGTATCCGGATCCCGAGCGGCAACTTCTGGGAGAAGTCCTGGGGTTGTGGTGGTTTGCGGCGCCGGGAATCCTGGGCGGGGTAATGCTGGGCAAGACCCCCGGGCGCAAGCGCGTTCCCGGGACCGGCAAACAGCGGGGCTCGGATTGATGGTGCGCCTGACCACCGCGCTCGCCTTCGCCGCCGCCACCGGGTTGGTGTCCGCTGCGGCGCTGCTGGTGTTCGGGAGCCCCGTAAAGGAGAGCCGCGCCTTTTTCCTGACGCTTATCGTCTTGCCGAGCATCACCGCGGCGACCGGGGCGGCATTGGCAGTCCAGACCCGAAGAGGCACCGGCTATGATCTCGGCTTTTTCCGGGGTGCCCTGGTGGGAGCAGCAGCGCTGGCGGTTTTCACCGGTACCATGGCCGGCCTCGCCTGCGACGCCGACGCCTGGTTGAGTTGTGTCGAGAAGTCCCTGGCGGCGTTTGGCTTCGTGATGGGGATTCCACTGGTCCTGGTGTCAGGCATGGTCGCCCTGCTGCTGACAGAAATCTACGGCACCGAGCCCGATCCAATTTTTGCCAGAGGGAAGCGCCCATGACTATCACGCTGACGTCCGCCGCGTTCCGCCACAATGGAGAGATTCCGAGAACACACACCTGCGACGGAGCCGACACTTCGCCGGACCTGGCCTGGAGCGGGTTGCCGGCGGGCACCCGGAGCCTCGCGCTCATCGTGGACGATCCGGACGCGCCCGATCCGAAGGCACCGAAGATGACCTGGGTGCACTGGNNGGGTGCTCTACAACATCCCGCCGGAAGCGGCCGGACTGGCGGCAGCGGTCAGGAGTTCGGATCTGCCCGCCGGCACCCGGGAGGGTGTCAACGACTGGAAGCGCACCGGTTACGGAGGGCCCTGCCCGCCCATCGGCAGGCATCGCTATTTCCACAAGCTGTACGCCCTGGACGCGGTGCTGCCCGATCTCGGCAAGCCGGCCAAGGCCGCCCTGGAGAAAGCCATGAAGGGGCATGTGCTGGCGGAGGCGCAACTGGTGGGCACCTACCAGCGGGGCAAATAGCCGTTCAATCGCGGTCGCCACGGGGCTACCGGACCCGGATCTGCCCGCGTTGCGCTGCCCATGACTACTATCGAAGGAGGGTGACCATGCCAAGAGGGACATTTGGGTGGGCGCTGACGGCGCTCGCGCTGGGGGCGATGTCAGGGGCGATGGCGCAGCAGCCGGACCCGTTCGAGCTGCCCAAGCCCAGGGTGCTCACGGTACAGACCAAGGACAACATCCGCGTCGCCTACGATGTGAAGGACGACGAGTGGGACGCGGGCATCGGCAAGGCGCTGTATTACGTGCGGGGCTTGCTGCAGTCCTACGAGGCCCAGGGAGTGCCCCCGAGGAACCTGAAGATCAGCATCGTGGTGCACGGCAAGCCGGCCTACTGGCTGCTCAACGAAAGCGCGTACCAGAATTACAGGAACGACCCCTTCGCCTTCAACCCCAACGAGAAGATCGTGCAGGACCTGGTGGACCTGGGGGTGAGCGTGGAAATCTGCGGCTCCACCATGCGCAGCCGGGGATGGACCGCGGCCGATATCCACCCCGCGGTCATCGTCGTGCGCGACGCTTACACCCGGCTCATCGACCTGCAGCAGCAGGGCTACGGCTACATTCGGTTCTAGGGCTTGCGCGCGAAGCGCAGCAGCAGCCGCGCCACCCAGACGAACACGAACAGTAAGAACGCGGCCAGCAGCACCCACATCATGGCGCTGTCGAGGGGTGCCTGCGCCAGGTTGGCCTCTATCACCAGCTGGATGGTGATCACCGCAAACAGGATGGAGGCGAAGCCGAACCACGCCATCGACGCAGTGAAGTAACCCAGGGTTTCCTGCCGGCGCTCCGGGGCCAGCCAGTAATCGCGGTTGGGCAGGCTGAACAGCCGGGATGGCAGGCGCCCGAGCTGGGGGGGAAGAACGCGGAATATCAGGACCTGCAGCGCCACCATGAAGGCGTACAGGCCGAAAAACGCTTCCTTCGATGACCAGCCGTTGGGCCGGCCCGCGGCGTCGAAGTGGGAGGCGACAGTTTGCGGGAGCTGGGGGTAGTAATAGAGAAACTGAAGAACGACCGCGACCAGGAGGCCGTTCATCAGGCGGCGCGGCGTGTCCATGGTGTTTCGGGTGGCCGATACGCGCGATCGGATCAGCGCGCCCGGCCCGCGTTCTCCAGCATGGCTTCCAGCCGCGCCTGGTCGAAGCCGTCCATGCGCTGATTCCCCACCAGGATGACCGGCACGCCGCGGCCTCCGAGCCTGGCGAATTCCTGCTGCCCCGCCTGGCTGGTTTCCACGTCCACCTCCCGGTAGCGCACGCCCTTGGCATCCATGAAGGCCTTGGCCTTCCTGCAATAGCCGCACCACTCGGTAGTGTAGATCACGACCTCTCCCGACGCCGTGGCGGAGGCTCCCGAATTCGACACGATGGCGGGCCCGGTGTAGGAATTGATGCGGATCCGAACCTGCTCGGCCTTGTGCGAGGGGGGCGGCCGGTCGGAATAATGGACGCGGCCGCTTTCGTCGGTCCATTTGTAGACACCGGCCAGGGCGGGGGCCGGGAACAGGACGGCCGCCCAGAGGGCGGCGATGCAGGCCAGGCAGTTCAAGCGATCTCGTCGATGAAAGCCGCTTCGCCCGTGCGCACCCGCGGGTCTTCCAGGGCGCGGTCCAGCGCTTCCACCCAGTGCCGCACTGGAATCCCGGTCCCGGACTGGATATGCACCAGGCAACCGATGTTGGCGGTGACCACCATCTCCGGGCCGCCGGACTCGAGGGCGGTCACCTTGTTTCGCAGAAGCTGCTTCGACAGCTCCGGTTGCAGCATGGAGTAGGTGCCTGCGGATCCGCAACAGAGGTGGGCGTCGGGCACGGGCGTCAGCTCAAACCCGGCGAGTCGCAGGATCTGCTCCACCGGGCCGCTGATCTTCAGGGCGTGCTGCAGGGTGCACGGCGAATGGAACGCGACCCGGCGCTTCTGGAGGTTGGCGGGGGCGTTCTCCAGGACCAGCAGGGCCGCGAGTCGCTGGTTCTCGGCCAGCAGCACCTCGGCCGGGTCCCGCATGAGGCTGGAGACTTTCGCCGCCTTTTCCGCGTAGGCCGCGTCATTCCGAAGCAGGTGGCCGTAATCCTTCACCGACGCGCCACAGCCGCTGGCGGTGACGATTACGGCCTCGTAGCCCTGCTGCAGGTACCGCCACCAGGCGTCGATGTTGCGCCGGGCGTAATCCAGCCCTCCCTCCTGGTCGTGCAGGTGGTAGGAAACCGCGCCGCAGCAGCCTCCGCCCTGCGGACGGACCAGCGAGATGCCCAGCCGGTCCAGCACGCGGGCCAGGGCGGCGTTGATGTTGGGCGCCATGGCCGGTTGCACGCAGCCGTCGAGCACCAGCATTTTTCTTCCGTGGCGGGCCTCGGGCCACGGCGTCGCGGCCTGGGCGGGGGGGATGGCCTCGCGGAACTTCGCGGGCACCAGACCCCGGAATGCCTGCCCGAGCTTGAGCAGCGGCGTGAAAGCGGGGCTCGGCAACATTTTGCGCAACGCCGTGCGCTGCACGGAATCGAAGCCCTTGCGCCCGACCTGTCTTTCGACGACGGCGCGGCCGATGTCCACCAGGTGGCCGTATTTCACGCCGGAGGGACAGGTGGTTTCGCAGGCGCGGCAGGTGAGGCAGCGGTCCAGGTGGAGCTGGGTCTTCTCGGTGGCGGGATTCCCTTCCAGCACCTGCTTGACGAGGTAGATGCGTCCCCGGGGGCTGTCCAGCTCGTCGCCGAGCAAAAGGTAGGTGGGACAGGTGGAAAGGCAAAATCCACAGTGCACGCAGGTGCGCAGTATGGCATCGGCTTCCCGGCCTTCCGGCGTGTCCTTGATGAAATCGGCAAGATTGGTTTGCATGAACTAATCGTTTTTCAACGCGGAGGACGCAGAGATCGCAAAGGGGCGGATTCGAAAGCGGCGCCCGGCCTCTCCGTGATTCCCTCTGCGTCCTTGGCGGCTTTTGCGTTTCATGGGGTTTGTCTTCTAGAAGCCTTCGTACATGCGCCCGGGATTGAGAATGCCCGCCGGATCGAAGGTTTTCTTGAGGCGCAGGTGAATGTCGAACAGCGCCTTGGGCAGGGGATGGAACACGCTGGCGGCCTTGTCGTGGGAACGGAACAGGGTGGCATGGCCGCCGGCCTTGGCCGCCGCCTCCCGCATCTGCTGGGCCGGCGCCCGGGATGCGATCCAACGCAGCCCGCCGTTCCATTCGATGACCTGGCGTCCGGGCAGGCCGAGGGGCGGGGTGGCGGAGCGCAGAGACAGGCGCCACAGGGGCTCGGCGCCGCGGAATGCCTCGAAAGTCTGCTCGCGCACCGCCGCCCAGAAAGCAGGCGCGTCGCCCACACTCTCTCCACCCAGCTTTTCCCGAGCGGCGCGCACGCCGGCCTCGGCACCTGAGAGGCGAACCGTGAGCCTGCCGTCGTGAAAGCAGGTGGCCGAAACGGGCAGCGGCTTGCCGGCCCACTCATTCATCTTCTCGATCGCTCCGCGCTCGTCCATCTCGAAGCGGAGCGTGGCCTCGGACTTGGGGATGGGCAGCACTTTGAAGGAGACTTCCAGCAACAGGCCCAGGGTGCCGAGGGAGCCGGTGGCCAGGCGCGACAGGTCGTATCCCGCGACGTTTTTCATCACCTCGCCCCCGAAATGCAGATCCTGGCCGCGCCCATCCATCAGGCGCACCCCCAGGATATAGTCGCGCACCGATCCCGCGGATGCCCGCCTCGGGCCCGAGAGCCCCGTGGCGACGCAGCCCCCCACGGTCGCGCCCTGGCCGAAGTGGGGCGGTTCGAAGGCCAGCATCTGCCCCCGCTCGGCGAGAGTCTTCTCCAGCTCCACCAAGGGCGTGCCCGAACGCACGGTGACCACCAGTTCGGAGGGCTCGTAGTTGACCACGCCGTGATAGCCGCGGGTGTCGAGAACCTTGCCGTCGAGGCGCGCGCCGTAGAAATCCTTGGTGCCGCCCCCGCGCAGGCGAAGCGGCGCCTTGTCGGCGGCGGCGGTGCTGATGGCCTCGGCGAGGCGCCGTCGTTCCTCTTCCATGCTGCCGTTCTCAGAAGCGGGGAAGGTCGGGAAACTTCTCTTGCCCGGCGTGCACGTGCATGCGGCCGTATTCGGCGCAGCGGCGCAGGGTCGGGACCGCCTTGCCGGGGTTGAGCAATTCCTTCGGATCAAAGGCGCGCTTCACCGCGTGGAACGTTTCCAGCTCGCTGGTCTTGAACTGGGAGCACATCTGGTTGATCTTTTCCACGCCCACTCCATGCTCGCCGGTGATGGTGCCGCCCACGGCAATGCTCATCTCCAGGATGCGGGCGCCGAATTCCTCGGCCTTCTCCAGTTCGCCGGGCTTGTTGGCGTCGTACAGGATCAGCGGGTGCAGGTTGCNNGTGCCGTCCATGCAGTAATAGTCGGGGGAGATGCGCCCCGCCGCCGGGAACGCCGCTTTGCGGCCCGACCAGAACTTGAGCCGCTCCGCCTCGTTGCGCGACGTGCGGATCTCCACCGCGCCGTGGGAGCGCAGGATCTGGTTGACGCGGCCCATTTCCTCGGCCACTTCCTCGGCGGTGCCGTCGGATTCCACCAACAGGATGGCCTCGGCCTCGGTGTCGTAGCCCGCGTGCAGATAGGCCTCCACCGCCCGGGTGGTGATCTTGTCCATCATCTCCATGCCGGCTGGCACGATGCCGGCCGCGATGACCTCCGCCACCGCTTCCGCGGCCTTGCCGATGTCGCCAAAGGAGGCCAACGCCACCTGGGCGGTCTCGGGCTTCGGGATCAGCTTCACCGTGATCTCGGTGATGACGCCCAGCATGCCCTCGGATCCGCTTACCAGGGCGAGCAGATCGTAGCCGGCCGCGTCCGGGCCCAGGCCGCCGACTTGAAGAATTTCACCCTCGATGGTCACCATGCGCGCGGCCAGGATGTTGTGGACGGTGAGCCCGTACTTGAGGCAATGCACGCCGCCCGCGTTCTCCGCCACATTGCCCCCGATGCTGCACGCGATCTGGGACGAGGGATCCGGAGCGTAATACAGGCCGTGGGGCGCTGCCGCCGCGGAAATCTGGGCGTTGGGCACGCCGGGCTGGACCCGGGCAAGACGCGCGGCGGGATCCACCTCGAGGATTTTGCGCAGCTTGCTCAGGCTGAGCACAATCCCCTCGGCATGAGGCAGGGCGCCGCCCGAGAGGCCGGTACCCGCGCCGCGAGCCACCACCGGCACGCCGTGCCGGCTCGCCGCCTTGAGGATGCCCACGATCTCGTCTTCCGTTTCCGGCAAGGCCACCATCAGCGGCAGCTGCCGGTAGGCGACAAGGCCGTCGCACTCATAGGGGGCGAGGTCCTCACGCTGGTGGAGCACCGCACGCGGCGGCATGAAGCTGAGGAGTTCCTTTAGGAGCAGTTCGCTCGGAGCGCCCATGGGTGTGGTTCCGGGATGCTTTCGTGCAGGGAGGGTCAGCTTACTGAATGTGACCCGCGATGTCCACGAAACGCAGGCGGGCGCAGCGCCTCCACCGGAACCCCGATGAATCCCGTTTTGCCTACGCGTGATTGTTCGCGGCGCGCGGCTCGCCGCCCAGGGCGTGGGTGAGTTCCCGCGCCAGGCGGCCCACCAGGGCGCCCAGTTCCATTGCCCGCTCGTCGGGCACGCGAGACCTGGGCCCGGCCATGGAGATGGCGGCGAGGGGCTCGCCGAATTCGTCCAGCACCGGGGCTGCCAGGCAGCGCAGCCCGATGGCATGTTCCTCGTTGTCGTAAGCGTAGCCGTTGGAGCGGATCTTCTGGAGCTCGGCCCACAGGCGGTCGGGGGAATCAATGGTGTTGTCGGTGATACGCGGCAGCCCGCGCTTGTGCAGGACCGCCCGCACCGCGTCCTCGCTCATGGCCGAGAGCAGCGCCTTGCCGACGCCGGATGCGTGCAGCGGCACGCGACTTCCGAGCTTGACCTGCATGCGCATCATCTCCCGGCACTGCACCTGGTCTACAAACACCGCCTCGAATCCGTCAAGCACCGCAAGGTTCGCGGTCTCGCCCGATTGTTCCATGAGGCGCCGCAGGTAGGGGTGGGACTGGGCCAGCAGGTCGCGGCTTTCCAGGAAGGCGCTGCCCACCACGAAAGCCTTGAGGCCCACGTGCCAGCGCCCGAGGTCGCCCATCTGTCGGGCAAAGCCCCCTTTCTCCAGAGTGGCCAGTAAACGGTGGGTGGTGGAGGGCGACAGGCCCACGCGCTGGGCGAGGTCGGTGAGCAGGAGCCCGCTACCGGCTTCCGCCAGCCGCTCCAGCAGGGTCAGTCCCCGCGTCAGGCTTTGGATCTGGCCGGTCCCGGCTTCCGCCTTGGGGCCGGGGGCGCGTCCCCGTTTCCTGGTGGCTCTTCCCTGGCGCGTGAGTTCCATGGCTCGTCTCCCGGTGCCCGACCCCTGGGCGGGGTCAAAAAATCGTTAATTCGCAAACAATTTTCATTATACCGCGTCGCCGCGCGAAGGGAAGTCCAACATCCCGAAGGCGGGTCTCAATATGCTGATAGATAATGTTTTATTGTCATATGGTTGCACCGCAGCGGGGGTTCACTAAAAGTTTATGGAAATTATTTCCAAAATTTATTGACAGAGTGGCGAGCCGCGTCTAGACTTGCCGAAAATACAACTCGCCCATTATTTCCAAGGAGATCGACAAATGGCCAAAATGACTGCTGCCGAAGCGGCTGTGAGAGTGCTCGAAATGGAGGGCATCGATGTTGCGTTCGGCGTTCCCGGCGCGGCGATCAATCCTTTCTACGCCGCGATGCGCAAGACCGGCGGCATCGCTCATGTCCTGGGGCGCCACGTGGAGGGCGCCTCCCACATGGCGGAGGGCTACACCAGGACCAAGCCGGGCAATATCGGGGTTTGCATCGGCACCTCGGGGCCGGCAGGCACCGATATGATCACCGGCCTCTATTCGGCCTCGGCGGACTCGATTCCCATCCTCTGTATCACCGGCCAGGCGCCCCGGGCCCGCATTTTTAAGGAAGACTTCCAGGCGGTGGACATCGAATCCATTGCCAAGCCCGTCACCAAGTGGGCGGTCACGGTGCGAGAGCCGGCCCAGGTGCCGCAGACCTTCCAGCAGGCGTTCCACCTGATGCGCTCGGGCCGCCCCGGTCCGGTGCTCATTGACCTGCCGCTGGACGTGCAGCTCGCAGAAATCGATTTCGACCCCGAGACCTACCATCCGCTGCCGGTGTACAAGCCGGCGGCCACCCGTGCCCAGATCGAAAAGGCAATGACCATGCTCAACGAGTCGGAGCGCCCGTTGCTCGTGGCTGGCGGCGGGATCTTCAACGCCGACGCCTCGGATCTGCTGGTGGAGTTCGCGGAAATCACCAACACCCCGGTGATCCCGACCCTCATGGGTTGGGGCGCCATTCCCGATGACCATGGCCTGATGGCCGGCATGGTGGGCCTGCAGACCTCCCATCGCTACGGGAACGCCACCATGCTGGAATCCGATTTCGTGCTCGGCATCGGCAACCGCTGGGCCAATCGCCACACGGGCTCGGTGGACGTCTACACCAAGGGCCGCAAGTTCGTCCATGTGGATATCGAGCCGACCCAGATCGGGCGCGTGTTCGGGCCCGACTACGGCATCGCCTCGGACGCCAAGGCGGCGCTGCTGCTGTTCGTCGAGGTGGCGAAGGAATGGAAGAAGGCCGGCAAGCTCAAGGACCGCAAGGCCTGGGTGGCGGACTGCCAGAAGCGCAAGCGCACCATGCACCGCAAGTCAGACTTCGACAACGTGCCCATGAAGCCGCAGCGCGTGTACCAGGAGATGAACGCCTACTTCGGCAAGGACACCCGCTACGTAACCACCATCGGACTGTCCCAGATCGCGGCGGCGCAGTTCCTGCACGTGTACAAGCCGCGCCACTGGATCAATTGCGGCCAGGCCGGGCCCCTGGGCTGGACGATTCCCGCAGCGCTGGGCGTGAAGGTGGCGGAGCCGGACGCCGACGTGGTGGCCATCTCGGGCGACTACGACTTCCAGTTCATGATCGAGGAGCTGGCGGTGGGCGCGCAGTTCAAGATCCCCTACATCCACCTGCTGGTGAGCAACTCCTACCTGGGGCTCATCCGCCAGGCGCAGATGAACTTCGACATGGACTACTGCGTGCAGCTGGCGTTCGACAACATCAACTCGCCCGAGACCAAGGGTTACGGCGTGGACCACGTGAAGGTGGCCGAAGGGCTGGGCTGCAAGGCGATCCGCGTCGAGAAGCCTGAGGACATCCAGCCGGCTTTCGCCAAGGCGCGGGAGCTGATGGCCAAGCACCGGGTGCCGGTGGTGGTGGAGTGCGTGCTGGAGCGGGTCACCAACATCTCGATGGGCACCGAGATCGACAAGATCAAGGAGTTCGAGCCCATCGAAGACCGGGCCGACGCGCTCGCCCAGCCGGTCACCGCCTAGACCCGGGCGCCCGGCGAGGGGAGCGCCGGCGGCGTTCCCCTCGATCCCCGAGCGCCGGCGCCCTCCGGGCCGGTATCGGGGTATCATTGACAACTTTTGCGTGTCCTGCGGCGCGACCCGGTGTCGCGCCGCTATATTTTTGAAGAACGAAGACGGAGAATCGAATGCCGAAGTTTTGCGCCAATCTCACCATGATGTACAACGAGGTGGACTTCCTCGAGCGCTTCGGCGCTTCCGCCAAAGCGGGATTCCGCGGCGTCGAGTATCTTTTCCCGTACCCCTACGACAAGAACCAGCTCAAGGAGCAGTTGGCGAAGCACAAGCTCACCCAGGTGCTCCACAACCTGCCGGCCGGCGACTGGGGCAAGGGCGAGCGGGGCATCGCGTGCCACCCGAACCGGGTGAGCGAGTTCCAGGAGGGCGTCGGCAAGGCGATGGATTACGCGACCACGCTGGGATGCAAGCAAGTGAACTGCCTGGCGGGCATCGCACCCGAGGGCGTCGCGGCGGACAAGCTGCGGGAGACTTTCATCGGCAACCTGAAATTCGCGGCGGGCGAGCTTAAGAAGGCCGGCATCCGGCTCCTGATAGAGCCCATCAACACCCTGGACATCCCCGGCTTCTATTTGTCGCGCACCCAGCAGGCGCTGGACATCATCAGGGACGTGGGCTCGGACAACCTGTTCGTCCAGTACGACATCTACCACATGCA
>DKBC01000243.1:10708-14141 GCA_002451065.1 Betaproteobacteria bacterium UBA6910 | reverse complement strand
TTTCCGAGGCGGCGCGCCGGCTGGGCCTCTCCAAGTCCGTGGTGAGCAAGCAGGTGGCGCGGCTGGAGCGGTCCCTGGGCGCGCGGCTCATGAACCGCACCACCCGCCGCTTGAGCCTCACCGAGGCGGGGACCGCGTTCTACGAGCACTGCGCGCGCATGGTGGCGGAGGCCGAGGCCGCCGAGCTGGCGGTGACCCGCCTCAGCTTGGCCCCCCGGGGGGTGCTGCGGGTGAGCAGCCCCGCCGCCTTCGGGCACCTGCACCTGGCGCCCGCCATTCCCGAGTTCCTGCGCCGCTATCCGGAGCTGGCGGTGGAGCTGGTGATGAACGACCGCATGGTGGACTTGGCGGAGGAGGGCTTCGATCTGGCGATCCGCCTCACCGAGGAGCCGGCACCCAACCTGGTGGCGCGCAGGATCGCCCCGGTGCGCTGGGTGGTGTGCGCCACGCCGGAATACCTGCGCCAGCACGGAAAGCCCAAGACGCCGGCGGACCTGGCGGGGCACAACTGCCTCTATTACTCCTACCAGGGGTCGGGGGACCAGTGGCGCTTCTCCGGTCCCCGGGGCGAGGTAAGCGTCAACGTCAGCGGCAACTTCCGGGTCAATAACAGCGAGGCGGTGCGGGAGGCGGCGCTCGGCCACCTGGGCATCGCGCTCCTGCCCACCTTCGCGGCCGGGCAGGAATTGCAGTCGGGCCGCCTGGTGCCGTTACTGACGGATTACGGTCCCCTCGGAGCCATCGGCAAGAATGTGTACTGCGTGTATCTCTCGCACCGCCAGGTCTCCCCCAAGCTGCGCGCCTTCGTGGATTTCTTCGCCGAGCGCTTCGGCCCCGAGCCCTACTGGGACCCGTTGCCGGGCAAGACAAAACGCGGGCGCGGCTGAGAAGCCGCGCCCGTGCCACCGGGATTCTCTATTTCAGACAGCGCTGAACCTGCGGCTCGCCACCCCGGCACTTGAGGAGCAATTGTTCCTGGCCCGTGCTGGGATTGCGCGCGTACTGGGCCACCACGCCCGCCTGCTGGGCCGGGCTCATGGGCATCGTCGTTGGGGCCAGGGCCGCGTCGGTCCAGAACTGAACCAGGCAGGCCCGGTCCGGCTTGCACACGGCCTGGGCCGCCTGGATCAGCGCCGTGGCGTCCGCTTCCTGGGCCTTCTGCACCACCACGAAGGCGCGGTCGCCGGAGCTTCCTTTCACGGTCCAGGCCTGGGCGGAATGGGCCGACGGGGCAACGATCGCGGCGGCGGCCGCGGTAAGGATTAAAAGCAATTTTTTCATCTGGAGACTCCTTGGTTTGCGAGGCGGCGCCGTGGGCGCCGCCTCCGGTTTCATCGCTGACGGCTAGCGGCAGTTCCCCGGCGCGTCTTCCACGCTGCGGGTTCCCACCCGGGAGCCGGCCTCCACCCGAATCGTGCACGGGACTTCCCTGAGGCGCCGGATCTCGGTGCGAAACTCGCCGCGGCTGCTGGCCCGGGTGGTGCGGAGCACTTCGCCGGTGGACGCGTTCCGTATGGTCACGGTCGCCCGGGACGGAGCCCCGTTGCCGCGCACCTCCAGTTCGCCGTCGTCCCACTCCGCCCGGGTGACGTTCAGGGTCTGGGCGGGCGGTGCCGCCGTCACCGTGATCGTCACCGTGGCCGGCGCGCTGGTGACGCTGCCGTTGGCGGCCCGGTAGGTGAAGGTGTCGGTGCCGCTGAACGAGCCGGCCGGCGAATAGATGAAGCTGCCGTCGCCGTTGAACGTGAGCAGGTTGCTCGACGCGACGTTGCTCGCCAGTTGCGCGGTGAGGGGGGCTCCCGACGGGTTCTGGTCATTGCCCAAGACGCCGGGCACGGGAACCGTCAGGGTGCCGCCGGCGGCGACCGTGTAGCTGTCGGCATTGGCCACCGGGGGCGGCGGCGCGGTCACCGTCACCGTGCGGGTCGCGGTGGCGGTGGCGCCGGCGGAATCCCTCACCGTCAGGGTGGTGGTGAAGGTACCCACGCTGTTGAAGGTCACCGGCGCCGGGTCCGCCACGCTGGCGCTGGCGGGCGTGCCGCCGCCGAAGGCCCAGGCGAAGGTGACGGCGTTGCCGTCCGGGTCGCTGCCGCTGCCGGCGAAGTCCACGCTGGCGCCCTGGGCCACCGTCACGTTGGTTGTGGGAGCGGTGATGGCTGCCACCGGCGGCTGGTTGGGAGCCGGGGGCGGCGGCGTCGTGCCGCCCGCGCAGCCGGAGGGTGCGCCGGCCACAGCTTGTTCGGCGCTGGCGCCGTTGATCTCGACGCGCACGCGGCAGGGCGGACTGTTGGTGTCTTGCTCAAACTCCCAGGTCCCGGTGCTGTCACCGGAAGATCTCACCGTGGTGGTGCCCAGAAGGGCGCCGGTTCCGGCGTTGAACACGGTCACTGCCGCGCCCGGGTCGGCCTGGTTCCCGCGCACCTCCAACTCGTAGCGGCCGTCGTCGCGCTCCACCCTGGCGCGGGTAATGATCACCGGGCTGGCGAGGAAGCGGCCCACGCAGTCGGTGCCGTTGCACTCCCGGTCCGCGCTGTCGATGTTGCCGTCGCAGTCGTTGTCAACGCCGTCGCCGCAGATTTCCCGGGCGCCCGGATTAATGGAGGCGTTGCTGTCATTGCAGTCCCGGGGACCGCAGGCACCGCCGGCGGGGGAGAACCCGTCGCGATCGGCGTCAGGGCACTGAAGGGCGGTCGGTGGCGGTGTCGTTGGCGCCGCGTTCACCGTTACCGACACGGTGGCCGGCGTCGGATCCGGCACCCCCAGACTGTCGGTCACGGTCAGGGTCACCGTGCGAGTCCCGGTGGTGCTGAAGGTCACCGTCGGATTCTGCGCGCTGGAAGTGCCCGGCGTCGCGTTGGCGCCAAAGTTCCACGCATAGGTCACCGTCGCGACGTTCTCGTCGGTGGCGCTGCCCTGGAAGGTGACCGGCTGGCCCTGGACGATGTTGGGGGGCGCCGTGATGGAGCCGTTGGGCGGCTGATTGGATGGCGGAGGCGGCGCCGTGGTGGTCACGGTGACCGAACGGGCCGGCCGGGTCGCAATCGCGACGCCGATGGCATCCCGCACCTCCAGGGTTCCGGTGAAGGTCCCGCCCGTGGACGGCGCGGTTACCGTCACGCTGGAACCCGTCGCCGGTGGCACGCCGCTGGTGAACGACCAGTTGTAACTGAGCGGAAAACCATCCGGGTCCGTGCCGCCGCTGCCGCTGAACGTCACCGGGCTGCCCGCGGTAACGGAAGACCCGGCCGCGGGCGCGGTGATGGTTGGCGTTCCGGCAGGCGGGGTGTTGACGCAAAACGGATCGATGGCCGCGCCGCCGGACGCGGAAGCCTGTCCCAGGGCGTTCAGGTCGTTACGGCTGAAGTTGTTGGACGTGTGACAGAGGGAGCATTGGCTTCCCGACGCCCGGTAGGGACGGCTCTGCTGGGGCGGA
>DKBC01000243.1:0-10692 GCA_002451065.1 Betaproteobacteria bacterium UBA6910 | reverse complement strand
GGTGTGGCCGGGCAGGGCCGCCTCGTAGGCGCTGGGGTTGCCCGCCGCGTCGCGGGGCGCCGCGTTCCAGGTGGTGGGCACCACGCACTGGTAATTGGCGATCTTCCCGTTGCGTATCGTGACCCAGTGCCCGAGGGCGCCCCGGGGCGCCTCGGTGTAGCCGAAGCCCTGCACCTCCGCGGGCCAGGTGGTGGGATCGAAGAGATCCGGATTGTGGGTGGCGAGGTCGCCCCGGGCGATGTTCTGGTTGAGCTGGTCGAACCACACCGCCATGCGGTCGCCGATGATCTTCGTGTCCAGGGCCTCGGCCAGGAGCCGGCCCATGGTGGAGAACATGGCCGAGAGCGGCAGCTTGAGATCCGTGAGGGCACGGTTGACCGCATCCTGGGCGGCGGCGTTGCCTGTCGCATAGAGCATCAGCACCCGGGCCAGGGGCCCCACCTCCATGGCGTTGCCGTTCCAGCGCGGCGCCTTGAGCCAGGAGTACTCGTTGCGGTTGCTGAGGATGGGTCCGGTGGGATTGTGGGGCGCGTAGGCTTCCCTGGGTCCCGTATAGGCGGGCGTGGTTTCGCCCATGTAGGGGTGCAGCCCCTGGCCCTTGCCTCCGGAATACGTGAGCCAGGTATGGGCCACGAACTCCTGCACCTCGTCCAGGTTGGTCACGTTCACCGGATGGAGCTGGTCCTGAAGGCGGAAATCACTGAGCGGCAGCCGCTGACCCGTGCTGTCCCGGGGCCAGAGGAAGGCGGCCCGGGGCACGAACAGGTTCGCGGGGTCGTCGATCCCGTTGGTGTTGCCCACCTCCGGGTAGTCGCCGAAGGTGAGGAAGTTGCCCAGGCCGTCGCCGCGGGTGAACCACTCGGGATAGAAGCGGGCCATGGCGATCATGTCCGGCAGGTGCACCTTGTCCACGAAGGTGCGCATCTTCTGGATCAGCGTGCGCACCAGTTCCAGCCCGATGGGGTCGGTGGCGGTGCGCCCGTTGGCGAGCTGGAAGCCGGAGCCGTTGGGAACCGCGCTGATGGCGCCGGGGGTGCCGCCCACCACGAAGTTCGGGTGAGGGTTGCGTCCCCCGAAAATCGTGTTAATGCGGATCACGTCCCGCTGCCAGGCCAAGGCTTCCAGGTAGTGGGCAAACAGCATGAGGTTCATCTCGGGCGGCAGCTTGTAGCCCGGGTGGCCCCAGTAGGCGTTGGCGAAGAAGCCGAGCTGGCCAGAATTGACGAAGCTGGCGAGCCGGTTCTTGACCGCGGTGAAGTAGTCGGTGGTGTTGTTGGGCCAGTCCGACTGGCAGCGCTGCAGCTCCGCGGTGCGGGCCGGATCGGCCTGGAGGGCCGAGGTCACGTCCATCCAGTCCGGGGATGTGAGTTGGTAGAAGTGCACGACCTGGTCATGCACCAGCTGGCTCGAACTCATGATGTTGCGGATCAGCCGGGCATTGGTGGGGATGCGGTAGCCGAGGGCGTTTTCCACGGCCCGGATGGAGGCCATGGAGTGCACCACGGTGCACACGCCGCAGATGCGCTGGGTGAAGGCCCAGGCGTCCCGCGGGTCGCGCCCCTGGAGAATGGTTTCGATGCCGCGGAACATGGTGCCGCTGCTGTGGGCGCTGGTGATGGTGCCGCCGGCATCGACCTCGGTTTCTATGCGCAAATGCCCCTCGATGCGGGTGATGGGGTCAACGATTACGGTACTCATGGATGTTTGCTCCTAACTCGTTGGAAATCGGTTCGTCGCCTCGGGGCGCTGGTCAACTGCAGCCCGTCGGGTCGGCCGGCGGCCCTCCGGCGTCGGCAGCGTAGAAGCTGGTGGTGAACTCGCCGCTGGCCTGGTCGAGGCCCCGATCCCAGAACCGGGGCTCGGAGCAGCCGATGCAGCCATGGCCGGTGTGCATCGGGAAGCTGGTGGCGTTGTTCCACTTGATGGTGGTGCAGGCGTTGTAGGTTTCCGGGCCCTTGCATCCCACCAGATAGAGGCAGTAGCCCTGCTTGGCTCCGGCGTCATCGAAGGACTGCGCGAAGCGGCCGGCGTTGAAGTGCTCCAGCCGGGGGCAGCAGTCGTGCACGGTTTTGCCGTAGTAGGGGATTGGCCGCTTCTGGCTGTCAAGCAGCGAGGGCAGTTCACCAAGTCGGCCCTGTCCGGCGAGGGACAGATAGAGCGCGATGGTTCCGGTAATCACTTCGGGGACCGGCGGGCATCCCGAGAGGTTGACCAGGGTCTTGGTGGGAATCAGGCCCGCCGTCATCAGGTCGCCGACGCCGGTGGCGCTGCTGGGGTTGGGATGCGCGGCCGGAATGCCGCCAAACGTGGCACAGGTGCCGATGGCCACCACCAGGCCGGCGTTTTCCACCGCTTCGCGGAGAGACGCGAGATTGGAGTGCCCGGCGACGGTGGACCACCACTCCTTGTCCCCTGTGGGGATGGAACCGTCCACCACCAGGACGTAACTTCCGGCGTTGGCGGCCATGGACGCCTTGCGGGCTTCCTCGGCCTGGTTGCCGGCGGCCACCTGCAGGGTCTCCTGGTAATCCAGGGAGATGACGTCGAGGAGCAGGGTCTCGATGGTGGGGTTGAACGTCCGCAGCAGGGACTCGGAGCAGCCCGTGCACTGCTGGAAGGAAAGCCAGATCACCGCGGGCCGGGGTGCGGCACCCACCGCCTGGGCGAACACCGCCGCCTCCCGGGCGGATAGCGCGAGCGACGAGGCGGTCACCGCACAGAACTTGAGGAAGGTGCGGCGGGAAACACCGCGCTCGCGGAGTGCTTCAAGGACAGTTTGCTGTTTGCTCATGTTGACTCCTAGCTGCAGAAGAATTGCGAACCGTTGATGGGGCGCGGGCGTGAATGGGCGCCGGCGCTGGGCGCGACCGCGCTCGTGTCGAAATCGGACCTCATGGGAATGGTGACCCCGCTCCTGGGACCGAAGGTCACGAAACGCCGTTGCGATGGCGTTTCGAATGCGGGCGAATGCAACGTTGTTTCATGGCCGAAGCTCCCTCGTTAGAAATCGGTTCAGCTTCAGCGCGACCTCTCAACGGCCTTGTTATTCAAGACTCGTTGTCTGCTCCTTACGCAAGCAGCGTGCCAGTACCAATAAATTGCCTTGTATCAGCGCGTAAGCGTCCGCGGTCTGGGTGCGCTCTGGGCGCGAATGTTACCGAGGGGCGACACAGCTCGTGTGCGAAAGTCCACGGGATTGCTGCAACGCATATTGATATTTCTTGCAATTTTTCTTGTCTCCCGGCGGCGACAGTGATGGAAGCAGGCTTGACAGCGGCATTTTCTTCGATCAACCGATGCCATTCCCGCGCGCGGCAATGTTTCGCCGATTCCGGGAATTTTCAGGCCATGACAAAGACATGGATGAGGCAGCCCCGCTTCCGGGATGCCTCAGAGTGGCGAATCCACGCGAGTAGTAGAATGAGCCTTTACCGCAGGGATCCCATGAACCAACGACAGCGGCCCCGCATCGCCCGGCGCATGGGCGAGATCGCTCCGTTCCAGGTGATGGAGCTGCTGGTGCGCGCCCGGGCGATGGAGGCGGATGGCCGCGACATCGTGCACATGGAAATCGGGGAGCCTGACTTTGATACGCCCGGGCCGGTGGTGCGGGCCGCCCACGCGGCCCTCGAGCGGGGCGACATTCATTACACGCCGGCCATGGGCTTGCTCGAGCTGCGGGAGGCCATCTCCGGCTGGTACCGGACGCGCTACGCAGTGGAGGTGCCCCCCCATCGCATTTGCGTGACACCGGGGGCGTCGGGAGCCTTGTTGCTTGCTTGCGGCGTGCTGCTTGACCCGGGTGACCGGGTCCTGATGGCGGATCCGGGCTACCCCTGCAACCGCCACTTCGTCCGCTTCTGTGAAGGCGAGCCGGTGGGCGTTCCCGTGGATGCCAGAACTGCCTGGCAGCTCACGCCGGAAATGGTCGGGGCGCGCTGGTCCCGGCGGACGGTAGCGGCTTTGCTGGCCTCCCCGTCGAATCCGACGGGAACCGTGGTGCCGCCGGAGGGCATGGCCGCCATTCTGGACCGGGTGCGCGCCGGCGGAGGAACCCTGATCGTGGACGAGATCTACCATGGTCTCAGCTACGGGTTCCGTGCGGGCACCGCGCTGGCGCTATCCGATGATGTGTTCGTGGTGAACAGCTTCTCCAAGTACTTCGGGATGACCGGGTGGCGCCTGGGTTGGCTGGTGGTGCCCGCGGGCTACGTGCGGGAGGTGGAGAAGCTGGGCCAGAATCTGTTCATCTCTGCGTCCACCATCGCCCAGCGGGCCGCCCTGTCGGCGTTCACGCCGGAGAATCTCGCCATCCTCGAGTCGCGGAGGGGGGAGTTTCAGCGGCGCCGCGATTACCTGCTGCCGGCTCTGGCGCGCCTGGGTTTCGAGCTCCCGGTGACGCCCCGGGGGGCGTTCTACTTGTACGCGGATTGCGGGAGGCTGACCACCGACAGCCACCGCTTTGCCCTGGAGGTGCTGGAGAAGGCGGGCGTGGCCATCACCCCCGGCACCGACTTCGGCCGCCATCAGCCGGAACGGCATGTGCGCTTCGCGTACACCACTTCCATGGAGCGGCTGGAGGAGGGCGTGGACCGCCTCGGCCGCTATCTGGGACACTGATGGGGGTGCGTCGTTGTATAGTGAATCGGTGACTCATCGATCGGTAGCAATCAGCGCGGCCGCCTTGCTGGCCGTCTTTGTCGGGGGCTGCGGAAATTTCGGCTACTACCTCCAGTCGGCGGGAGGCCAGCTCGAGATCCTCAGTCTGGCAAGACCTGTCCCGCAGGTGATGGCCGATTCCGCGACTTCTCCCGAGCTGCGCGTAAGGCTTCAGGTCGCCCAGGAGGCGCGGGAATTCGCGAGCCGGGACCTTGCGCTGCCGGACAATCGCAGCTACCGGGACTACGCCGACCTGCAACGTCCTTACGTGGTGTGGAACGTCTTTGCCACCGGGGAGCTCTCCACCCGCCTCAAGGAATGGTGCTTTCCCGTGGCCGGTTGCGTGTCCTATCGCGGTTACTTTGCCAAAGCCGATGCCGACGCCTACGGAGATGGCTTACGCCAGGAAGGCTATGACGTCTTCGTGTCCGGCGTTCCGGCGTATTCCACCCTCGGATGGTTCAACGATCCCTTGCTTTCCACGTTCCTGCGCTACCCGGACGCCGAGGTGGTGCGGACCATTTTTCACGAGCTGGCGCATCAGGTGGTCTACGTGCCGGATGACTCGGTCTTCAACGAGTCGTTTGCCACCACCGTGGAGATGGAGGGCATGCGCCGCTGGCTGAAGCATACCGGCTCCGACCAACAGCAAGCCGTTTACCGTCAGATGCAGGAGCGCAGGCAACAGTTTATCGCGCTCGTGATCAAGCACCGCATCCAGTTGGAGCAACTCTATGGCAGTTCCCTGCCGGACGAGGAAAAGCGCGCCGGCAAGCGGCGGATACTCGAGGGGCTCCGGGCCGAGTACGGCGCGCTGAAGGCAGGGTGGGGCGGCTACCCGGGATACGACCGTTGGTTCGCGCAGGATTTGGGCAATGCCCAGCTCGCGTCCGTGGCCGCCTATACCGAGCTGGTTCCGGCGTTCCAGACGCTGCTGGCCCGCGATGGCGGGGAGCTTCCGCGCTTCTACCGGTCAGTGGCGGGGGTGGCCCGTCTGCCGAAGGCCGAGCGGGACGCACGACTTGCTGAACTGGCCGGCGGGGCGCCGGGGGCAGCCGCGGTCTCCGCCCCGGCACCCGGCGCCGCCGGGTCTTGACCGCCCGAGGCATGGCGGTTTTCGCAGAGCGCGCCGCGGCGCGGGCGATGGCCGTCCACGGCAGCCTGACGGTGGTCCTTTTCTGTTCCGCGCCGCTGGTTCCCCATCCGCTCGCGCGCATCCACCTCATTCTTGCCGTGGGCGTGATGCCGCTCATCCTTTCCGCCATGGTCTACTTCGTCCCGGTGCTGACCCGCGGACGTTCCGCGGCGGCATCCATGACCCTTGCTCCGTTGCTGGCCCTGGCCGGTGGCGCCATGGCGACGGTCGCGTTTCTGGGGGGCGCCGGTGCCCCGCTGCTGTTCACTGCCGCCGGCGCCGTGGCGCTCCTGGCGGTGATTGCGGTGGCGGCATGGGCGTCGTGGCGCGCCACGGATTGCGTCGGCGGCCCGCACCCCTGCCTGACCTGGTACCTGGCCGCCTTGATTTGCGTCGGGACCGCGCTGGGCGCGGTACTGCTCATTCACCAATGGCAGGACCAGTACTACGCCATCAAGCGGTTCCACTTGCATCTCAACACTCTCGGATTCATCGGGCTGACCGCCTTCGGCACGCTGCAGGTCCTGATGCCCACCGCGACGGGTGTCGCGGACGAATCTGCCGCAGACCGCCTGAGATCGGGCTGGCCCTGGGCGCTGGCGGGAACGCTGGTCGCCGCGCTGGCGGCAGGGTGGTGGCCCACGGCAGGATGGATCGCCGGGCTGCTGTGGCTGGTGCCTGTCGGCCGGGCGCTCTGGTCATGGAGGGAGCGATTCCCAGGCCCGGTGTTCACATGGCATGGTGCGCCGCCCCTGCTGGCGGCCGGATTGGCGGGACTCGCTGTTTCCCTTGTTCTGGGAGCGCTGCACGGGGCGGGGCGGCTCGACGCGGCGGGAGCGGTAACTTTTTTTGTCATGGGCTTTCTGTTTCCGCTGGTGGCCGGCGCCCTGACCCATCTACTGCCATTGTGGCTGCGCCCTGACGAGCCTTGGAGGGCCGCAGCGCGGGCGCGGCTCGGGCGGTTCAACGGCGCCCTGGCCCTGCTGTTTCCTGGCTCGTGGTTGCTGGCCCAGGCTCATCCCCGGCTGGGTGCCGCGCTGGCATTGGCGGGCATCGCGTCTTTCGGTTTCAAGCTCGCGCTCGTCGCGGTCTCTGCGCTGCGCGGATGACCGAGGGCGCGATGCTATAATCGCCGGGGTTTTCCGGAGGAGGATTCGCGCATGAGACTCAGCAGCACGTGCTTCGGCGACAACCAGAAAATTCCGGGCGAGAACAGTTTCTGCGTGCCTGACGGCAAGGGCCAGTGCACGCTGGGGGGCAACAGGAATCCGGATCTCACCTGGAGCAACCTGCCCACGGGCACGCGATCCCTGGTGCTCATCTGCCACGACCCCGACGTGCCGAGCAGACCCGACGATGTGAACCAGGAAGGCCGCACCGTTCCCGCCTCTTTGCCGCGGGTGGATTTCTACCACTGGGTGCTGGTGGACATGGACTGGAACTCGAGTCCCATCGCGGAAGGGGAGTTCTCCAACGGCGTGACCCCCCGCGGGAAACCGGGTCCGGAGGGCCCCCGGGGCACGCGCCAGGGCGTCAACGACTACACCAACTGGTTTGCCGGCGACAAGGACATGGGCGGCCAGTATTTCGGGTACGACGGGCCTTGCCCGCCTTGGAATGACGAGCGCCTGCATCACTACGTGTTCACGCTCTACGCGCTGGACATTCCCAAATGCCCGGTGTCGGGTACCTTCACCGGGCCCGACGTGCTCGAGGCCATCGAGGGTCACGTTCTGGACAAGGCAACCCTGACCGGGGTTTACACCCAGAACCCGAAGGTCGGCGTCCTGTGACGATCGGTTTGTCCCCTGACGGGGGCAGCATCTTGGGCTCAGAGTGCTCACGGCAGGCTCCATCGCGTCTTTTCCCTCAGGAGGCATCTTGGCGGATCCGGCCCTGAATCCCGACGTCCAGGCGCTCCGACGCATCTACAAGGAAAATCATGTCATCGCCGTGGTGGGGCTTTCCGCCAACTGGCACCGGCCCAGTTACTTCGCTGCCAAGTACATGATGGATCACGGCTACCGGGTGATTCCGGTGAATCCCCGGTATCAGGAGGTCCTGGGACAGAAATGCTATGCGAGCCTGCGCGACGTTCCGGAAAAGGTGGACATCGTGGACTGCTTCCGGCAGAGCGAAGAGATTCCCGCGATCTGCGATGACGCCATCGCCATCGGCGCCAAGGTGCTGTGGATGCAGATCGGGGTGATCAACGAGGGGGCGGCGAAGCGCGCGCGGGAGGCGGGACTGGAGGTGGTGATGGACCGCTGCGTAAAGATCGAGTATGCGCGGCTGTTCGGAGGGCTCAACTGGATGGGCGTCAACACCGGCATCGTCTCTTCCAAGCGGCCTCTCTGGCTGACCTATTGATTGCAGACCCGGACTGCGCGGTGCAAGGCCATGCCGGAAGATAATGGACGGAGGCTGGTGTCGAGATGAAGGCGGTAATTCTTGCGGGCGGCGCCGGAACACGGTTGTCCGAGGAGACGGTTACCCGCCCCAAACCAATGGTGGAGATCGGGGGACGGCCGATACTGTGGCATGTCATGAAGATTTACTCCCACTACGGCATCAACGATTTCATCGTCTGCCTCGGCTACAGGGGTTACCTGATCAAGGAGTACTTTGCGAATTATTTCCTCCACATGTCGGACGTTACCTTCGACATGACGCAGAACCGGATGGAGGTGCACCAGAACAACGCGGAGCCGTGGCGGGTGACGTTGGTGGACACGGGCGAGAACACCATGACCGGGGGGCGGCTGAGGAGGGTTCGCGAATACGTGGCGAACGAGCCTCTCTTTTGCTTTACCTATGGTGACGGTGTCGGAGACGTCGACATTTCTGCAACGATTGCCTTGCACCAAAAGGAGCGCCGCCTGGCCACCGTTACCGCGACGCGGCCACCGGGCCGATTCGGGGCACTGCATCTGGAAGGCGACCGGGTTGCGAGCTTTATCGAGAAGCCGGAAGGGGACGGTGGCTGGATCAACGGCGGTTTCTTTGTGCTCGCCCCAAAGACTCTCGATTACATCGATGGCGACGCAACCATCTGGGAGCGGGAGCCCATGGAGCGGCTCGCCCGCGAAGGGGAGATGTCCGCTTACTTCCACCACGGCTTCTGGCAGCCCATGGATACGCTGCGCGATAAGAACCACCTCGAGGAGCTGTGGGCGGACGGCAACGCTCCATGGAAGGTTTGGTGACGCCACAACCCGGGTTCTGGAAGGACAGGCGCGTCCTGGTGACCGGGCACACCGGCTTCAAGGGCGGGTGGCTTTGCCTGTGGCTCGAGAAAATGGGGGCCAGCGTGACCGGCTACGCGCTGGATCCACCGACCAGTCCGAGCCTTTTCAGCGCCGCCTGCATTGCGGAAGGCATCAGCAGTGTCATTGGGGACATCCGTGACTTGCCACGCCTGCGGGGAATCCTTGCAGACGCCCGTCCGGAAATCGTGATCCACATGGCCGCCCAGTCCCTGGTGCGGGCCTCCTATGCGGATCCCGTCGAGACCTATTCGGTGAACGTGATGGGCACGGTCACCCTGCTGGAAGCATTGCGCAACGCGGGCGGTATCCGGGCGGTAGTGAACGTCACCAGCGACAAATGCTACGAGAACCGGGAATGGGTGTGGGGATATCGGGAGAACGACCGGATGGGCGGCTTCGACCCTTACTCGAGCAGCAAGGGTTGCGCGGAGCTTGCCACGGCTGCCCTGCGCAACTCGTTTTTCAATCCTGCCCGGTACCAGGAGCACGGAGTGGGGCTCGCCTCCGCCCGGGCGGGGAATGTCATCGGCGGCGGCGATTGGGCCGAGGATCGACTGCTTCCGGACATCGCTCGCGCGTTTTCCAAGGGAGCGCCGGCGGTAATACGACGTCCCGGCGCCGTTCGCCCCTGGCAGCATGTGCTGGAGCCTCTGTCGGGGTACCTGCGGCTGGCGGAAATGCTGTGGGCCGACGGCCCAGGGTACGCCGAGGGCTGGAACTTCGGCCCGGAAGAATGCGACGCATGGCCGGTGCAGGCGGTGGTCGAGCGCGTTGCGGAGTTGTGGGGCGAGGGCGCGAAGTGGCGATTGGATGAAGGTGTGCATCCTCACGAGGCGGCCTTTCTCAAGCTGGATTGCTCGAAGGCCAAGGCGCGCCTGCAATGGCGTCCGCGTTGGGGTCTTGACCACGCGCTGCTAAAAACTGTGGAGTGGTACAAGGCCTATCAAGCCGGGGACGATGTCCGGAAACTGGCCCTTGAGCAGATCGAGGCGTATGCTGGCGCACTCTGAAGGGCTACCTTGCCGCGCCGCGCATCGGTCCGATAACGCCGGTTCTTGCGCTTGAAATGACCCAGGAACGACAGTCGCAACTGCGGGAGCGGATCCTGGCGCTGGTCTCGGAATATGCCGCCCTCCAGTATGCTCCACGGAACTTCGTCCCCGGCAAGACGCCGATTCCGGCGTCGGGCAAGGTCTTGGGCGGCGAAGAACTGCGCCAGATGGTCGACGCCTCGCTCGACGGCTGGCTGACGACCGGACGCTTCAATGAGCAATTCGAGCAGCGGCTCGGGCAGTTTCTGGGTGTCAAGCATGTGCTCACAACCAACTCGGGCTCCTCGGCCAACCTGCTTGCCGTCGCGGCCCTGACTTCTCCCCAGCTCGGCGATCGCGCCTTGAGGCCGGGGGATGAGGTAATTACGGTCGCCGCCGGATTTCCGACCACGGTCAATCCTGTCCTGCTATTCGGCATGGTGCCGGTGTTCGTGGACATTCACATGCCCACCTACAACGTCGATCCCGCCCGGATCGAGGCGGCGGTCTCGGAGAAAACGCGGGCGGTCATGCTGGCCCACACTCTGGGCAATCCCTTCGACCTGGAGGCCGTCACCCGGGTCGCAAGCAAGTACAA
>DKBC01000349.1 GCA_002451065.1 Betaproteobacteria bacterium UBA6910 | reverse complement strand
GGTTTTCGGCGAGAAGGTGACGCTTACTGCCACCGTGGCGCCGGTGGCCCCTGGCGGGGGAACACCGGCGCCACGGTGGCAGTAAGCGTCACCTTCTCGCCGAAAACCGACGGGTTGACGGAGGACGCCGCGATCGATGCGCTGGTGTTTGCCTTGTTGACGGTCTGGGTCAGAGCGGGCGAGGTGCTGCCCGTAAAGTTTGCATCGCCACTATAGATGGCGCTGACGCTCTGGTTGCCCACCGTCAAGGTGTTTGCGACCGGGCTGGTGGCGACCCCCGACGCGAGCGCGACCGGCGCGCCGAGATTGGCCCCGCCCACCTGGAACTGCACCGTCCCCGTGGGCGTGCCGGTCGCCGGCGGCACCGGCGTCACGGTGGCCGAAAACGTTACCCCTTGGCCGAACACGGACGGGTTCACCGACGAGGTGATGGCCGTGGTCGTCCCCGCGGTGGTCGTTCCTGCCGTCGTGAATGACCACACCGCAGCCGCAGCCATCGCATTGCCCGACACATCGGTGACTCCGCCTGCGCCACCGGCCACGCTCGCGGTGTAGGTGATTCCGTTGCCCAGGAGCGCGCCGGGTGCGAGGGTCGCGATCCGGTTCGTGGCGTTGAATGTCACCGCCGCAGGGACCACGTTGTTGGACGGGTCCCGGAGCTGGAACGTGGTGCCACTGATCGTGGCCGCCGCTATCGCCTCGCTGAAAGTCGCGGTCACGGTCGTCGAATTGCTGACTCCGGTCGCACCAGCCGCGGGGCTTCTCGCAGTGATCGTGGGCGGCACCAGGTCCACGGGCGTGACCATGTCGGCCTGCACCTGCGCCGCATTCACCGCCTGGTTGTAAACTCGGACCTCGTCGATCCGGCCCGCAAAATACTGTCCGGTGACGGTGGTGATGCCCCCGATGCGCAGCGGCAGCGTCGTAGTCGTCATAGACCCAGCGGCAGCCTGGCTCGCCACCTGGGTGCCGTTGACGTACAGCACCAGGGCGGCGCCATTGTAGGTTGCCGCCAGGTGGCTCCACGCATTCAACTGCAGACTGCTGGGCCCGGCGACCGAAATCGTGGTGGTGCCGACCCGAATGGCGGCAGAAGGCCGCGATGCGCCGTTGCTGGCGAACAGGCCATAGGCGAACCCGCCCGTGCGCTCCTTGGCGACCACGGTCCGGGTGCCGCTCAGCGACGTTGGGAACACCCAGGCCTCCAGGGCCATTCCCGTCGTCAGATCAAGCGAGTTGGAATCGGCGACGTTCACCCGGGCACTCGTGCCATTGAACGTCAGGGCGTTGCCCACCTTACCCAAGGTGGACCACGTCGTGTTGGTGAGAGTCCCGTTGTTACCGGTGCCGCCGAGGTCCGCGGTCGTGGTGCCGGTCCCCTCGTTGAATCCATATGCAGCGACCAGCTGCGCCGGAGCCTGTTGCGCCGTAGTGAATGCCCAGGAAAGGGTTGCCGCCAATGGGTTCCCGGCGACGTCGGTGACGCCGCCGGTGCCGCCCAGGATAGTGGCCGTATACGTTGTGCCGCTCGCCAGGGATGTGCTCGGCGCAAGAACGGCAGCCGGCGGCGTCGCTGAATAGCTAACCGCAGCGGGCACCAGCGTTCCCGACCCGTCTCTGAGGAGGACCGTGGTGCCGCTGATGGAGGCCGCCGCCATCGGCTCGCTGAAGTTTGCCGTCACTGAAGCGGAGGTGCTCACCCCGGTCGCGCCGTCGGCCGGCGCCGTGGAGGTGATGGTGGGTGGCGTCACGTCGCCACCAGTCGTGGTGCTGAATACGACGTCCACCCAGTAGTTGGACGCGTTATACGTCTGCGCTGGGAATCCACCCGAGCCGTAGGCATAGACCCCATTTCCCCCGTCCTGGCCGTTGGCGAGGAAGGTCAGCGGGCCCGATGTCCTGCTGGTGGCAAAGTAGGCCTGATCCGCAGAATAGAATCCGCTGGCGGTGTGGTACGAGGCCACGTAGGTCGTGTTCGCCGCGATCGCCACCGGCGCCGGCAGGGCCACCTCCTGCCAGCCCTGCGCAGTCTCGTTCGTGAACGGCGCGCTTGCGAGCAGCGCGCCGGCGCTCGTCCACAGCTTCGCGACGTGAGGCCCCACGTTCTGCGGGCCCTTGTAGAACCGGATGGCAGAGACGAAGCCAGGGGCTGTCGTGCGGAACTTGACCCCCAGTTCCACCGCGCTGGGATCAGGATCCGTCACCAGCCCCGGCGTCACCGCGCTGGTCCACATGGAAACGGTCGTCGGCTGCTGGGCCTCCGCTTTCGGGGAAAAACCTGTTCCCGCCAGCGTAAGCGCGACCAGGAACCACAATGCCATGGCAGAGGGCGCCGACAACAGCCGGCGCATGGTCCCCGGCACAGCGTTCAGGTGCCTCCCAAGAAAGGCGTTTGTGGGCCCCGAGGAGTTGTTCCCGGACGTGAAAAGTTTCTGAAGGAAACTCTCGCGAGCGGTAATCTCGGATTCGTGGATGGAAGCGCCCGCCCCCCCGAACGTGCTCGTCGTGGAAACGCGCCCGCTGCCCAAGCCCCGATCGTTAATGCCGTACCGCTGCTCGTCGCAAAGCCCAACGCACACCGCGCCGATTCTTCTCATGATTGGCTCCGCGCGCCTCTCGTCGTCTCATCGGGTTACACCACTGCGCGTATCTAAACCCGCCCTTTGTGCAGTGCGGTATGCTCCGGTGAGAAAATTATCATTCTGATAGTTTCACCCATAGCCCATGAAACCAGATTGGTCAAAGACAGGTTTCTCGCTCAATCCCAAGCATGAAATATTCATTTGACTGCATAAAAAGGCCTGATTGACGGCCGGGCCAAGAAGGGAGGCTTGGGGGTTTCCAAGAATAAACAGGGCCATATCCTTTGCCCCCCAAGCCGTCTCGCGCACAAGCGCCGGAAGTAACAAGAGGGGAAACAACCACTTGCACGTGATGACATTGGCATCTAGCGATTACTGATGGGGCTGAACCGACTTCGAATGCGTGGCAATGCTGTGCCGCACAACAGCACCGCGCCATCATCCGAACATCGGTAGGCTGGCCGAACGCGCTTTCCTTTACTCTGATGCCACGGAGTCTCGCGTTAGGGACGAGACGTGGCCCGATTAGGCGTCTTCCAGGGCCAATGGCGGGAATGCCACGGGCCCCCGGCGGCCTGAGAGCAACAGCGTCATGGGCAACAGGGAGGCGCTGCGAAAGGCCAGACCAGGGCAGTCCGGCTCCACCGTTTCTGAATTCGGCTGGGATGTCAGCCAGAGGGCTCCCGACCCGTCCAGTCCCCGAAGCTTCCAGGGACCCTCGTCCGGTACCGAGCCTCGCGGCCCGTTATCGCCTTGGGGTCAGAAGAGTTTCGAGCAAAGCGATTTTGCCGCGCGCCTTGGAGCGCGCCGAGTAGTCCGGGTGCGTCGCGGGCCCTGCAGACGACGCGCGCGACTGTCCGTCGCTAGCGGCGGTTCATTCCTTCTGCAGCAGCTTGGCGAGGGCCTTGCACTCCTGCGAAAGCCGGCGATTCTCGCGCTTCAAGCACTGGCCGATCCGGCCGCTGCTGACTTCCCCGGTCGTGCAGTACTGCAGCGCTTCGTCTCTGCACGCCTGGAGCGTTTCGCTCATCCGTTTGGCCACAACGTCCGAGTGCTGTTGGCAGCCGGCGGAGAGCTGCCACTGGCTCTCTTTCAGGCACGCTGCGACACGGCCCCGGCCCGGCTCGGTATGCGAACAGAACTTCGCCACGTCGGCCCGGCAATTGGCGGCCGCCGGCGCCTGCGCAAGGGCG
>DKBC01000283.1:2774-6774 GCA_002451065.1 Betaproteobacteria bacterium UBA6910 | reverse complement strand
ATTCTGGCCGGGAGGGAGGTTCAGCAGAACCCTCCGCCTTCGGCGAGCGAGCATTGCGCCCCTTGAGGCCTTGCATGAGTTGCGCGGCATGGGGATCGCCGGGGTAACGCTCCGCCAGCCGCATCGCATAGCGCTCGGCCCGGTCCATTTCGCCGGCGTCGCGGCTGAACAGGGCGCCCGTGACGAGCAGCTCCCGGTCGTCCGGGCGGATCTTGAGGGCGCGGTCGATCTCTGCGAGCGCATCCTGCGGACGGCCGCTCGAGTTCAGTCCCACCGCATAAACATACGCAAAGCGCACGTTGTCCGGGGCGAGTCGGGTAGCGCTTTCCAGCGCCTTTAGCGCTTCCGGCGCGCGCTTCTGGCGCACCAGGGTCAGCCCCAGGGAATGTTGCAGTGACCCGTCGTCGGGATTCGCTGCGAGGCCTTCGCGCAAAACCGCCTCGGCGTCGGCATCCCGTCCCTGAACACGTCTGAGATCAGCCAGATTGATGTAGGCGGGGACGTGTCGTGATTCCAAGGCGATGGCGGAGCTGAACTGTCGCTCGGCGTCGTCGAAACGCTGCCGGGCCGCGTAGAAAGTGCCGAGGCTGGTGCGCGCCTCCGGCCGGTCCGCGATGTACCGTTGTGTGGCGACGAACTCCTCCGCCGCCTTGTCGAAGGCGACGCGCTGCTCCGGAGTCAGGGCGTCGGCCGGGGTCGGCGCCAGCAGCCGCGCCGACTCGATGCGCACCGCGCGCAGGGGGTCATTGAGCAAGGGAACGGCGAGGGGTGCACGTTGTTCGGGCGGCATCAACTCCAGGCTTTGCAGGCTGGCCACCCGCACCAGGGGATCGGGGTCGGCGAGGCCTTGGCGCAGGGTGCTCAGCATGTTTGGCGACGGAAAGCGCCCAAGAAGCTGAATCGCCGTGGCGCGGACCAGGGGCGGCCGCCCCGGGTCCGCCGCCAGGTCTGTCAACGCCGGCCCCGCCTCTGCCGCACCGCGCTCCGCCGCATGGAAAGCGGTGGCGAACTGCTGGAATCCGGTTGGCCGCCGACCGTACCACTTCTGCACCATGCCGTCCGCCCACTGGGCGGTCTCGTCTTTGTGACAGCCGTTGCAGGCATTGGGAGTGCCGAGACTGACGGTGAGATCCGGCCGCGGCACCCGCAAGCTATGGTCGCGCCGCGGGTCGATCACCATGTAGGTGGCGGCGGCCATGTGGCAGTCAACGCACTGGCTTCCCGGCTTCCCGGCCTCGTGAAAATGGTGCGACGGCACGTCGTACTTACCAGCGAGGTGGCATTGGCCGCATACCGCATTGCCCTCGGCGCGGAGCTTCTGGGTGTGGGGGTTGTGGCAATCGCTGCAGGTGACGCCCTTCGCATGCATCTTGCTTTGGAGATAGGAGCCCCAGATGTAAACCTCGTCGCGCTGCTGGCCGTCGGCGTGGTAGAGCGGCGGGGAAACGAGCGCGGGCAGGTAGTGGTCGAGGAACCGCTTTCCAGCATGGTAGCCTTCGGCGATCTGGGCCCGGCGCGCATGGCACTGGGCGCAAACCTCGATTTCGCGATCGCCAGTCCTGGGGGCGCTACGCCCCGCGTTCCCGGTGGCCGGGTCGATGGTCCACCTCACCTGGCGCCGCTCGTCGAGGGTGACAGTGAGGCCTCTGGCCGGATCGGGACCCTTGTCCTTCGCCCACGCCTGGTGATTCGAGGCCGGGCCGTGGCAGGCCTCGCATCCGACGTTAATTTCCGACCAGGTGGTTTTGAAGGCATTCGTCGCCGCGTCGTAGTTCTTGGTCACGGCGGTGGAGTGGCAGTCTGCGCACATGAAGTTCCAGTTCTGGGCGCGCTTGGTCCAGTGCAGCTCGTCCCGGTAATCGATCTTCTCCGCTGGATACTGGTGGAACCATCGCTGACCGCCCTCGGCCTTCGTCCGGCTGTCCCAGGTGATGGAGAGCGCCTGAATGCGCCCGTCCGGAAACTCGACGAGGTATTGCTGCAGCGGGCTGACGCCATAGGTGTACTTGATCTCGAAGTCAGCCAGTCTCCCGTCGGGACCATCGGTGCGCACGAAGAACTTGCCGTCGCGCCTGAAGAACCGGGACTCGATACCGGCGTACCGAAAGGTGCTGTCGTTGAAGTCGCCCAGCACAGTGGCCTCCGTCGCCTGCTGCATCGCGAGGTCGTGCTGGGAATTTCGCCAAGCCTGGTATTCGGCCCCGTGACAATCCTTGCATGCGCCGCTGCCGACGAAGCGCGGCGGCTCGCTCGTGACCTTCGCCGCCGTCTGCTCGGGGGATTCGCCCCCCGGGGCGTCATCGAAATTGGCGCGATCGCCAAAGCCCACGACCCATGCCGCAAGCGCAACACCGACCAGAAGGACGCCGACGCCGCCCGCCATGGCCGGAGTGCGCCACCGAGGGCCCCTCGGGCCGACTTGCGGCTTCGCCGGAATCGGCGTCGGCCGCGAACCGCGCCCGGCGCGACGCTTCTTCGTTTTAGACTTCAACGGCTATCCTTATGCAAGTCAGCGTAAATTTTTAGTCGGCGCGACGCGGCCCTGGGGATACGCCAGACCGTCACCAACGGCGCAATATACAAGATGCAACAGCGGACCATACATTGGCTCATGCAGCGCTTGTCGTAAACGCGAATTGATTGCCGCAGCGAGAAACGACCCATTCGGACCGGGTGATAGACTCGAGCAGGCGGTTGTCGCCGGCGCAGAGACCGCGGCGTCGTCCGTCCTTTTTCAAGTTCCTCTCGCTGAGTTTAAGGGAGATATCCTTCACGCCACAGGATGCGCGCCCGGCAGAATTCGAACCCCCAACCCTTGATCCGTAGGGTACCGCAGCATCGTCATTAGCTATATTATCGTCGTTTATTCGGACTGCAGGGCGCTGGCTGGCCGGATAGGTGTCCCGGCATAGCCACGGAACGCGAAGGCAGCTCGGGTCACCACTCTCACGCCGCCTTGAATCCAATAAACCCTCAGACGCCGGGCGCCGTGAACCTCCAGAATCGCATCCTGGTTTGCTCTCGCCTCCAAGGCGACTCTCTAGCGTTCTTCATTAAGCAGTCTTCGAGTTGTTCACGCAACCCGTTGTCGTCAAGATCAAGCTGGTCCGCGTGGACCTCAGTCGCGCTGCCCATGCGATCGGCCGAGCTCCCGCACCCGGAGAGGCTCGAGCAGGCCTTGCGGTGGCGCTGGACCATAGAGCCGCGCCAAGTGGGCGACGGGAAGGGCCCCGGAGCCGCATAACCTCGCCCACGTTCCTCCTGGAGGCGAGGCTAAGCAGTGGGAACAGCTCGCGTCATGCTTGCTTTAAGCTGGCGCGTTCGATCCATTGCTAAGACATCAGGATCGTTGACATAAGTCAACCTGCGTAATTCCGCTTCATTCCTGTTTGTAATGAATGCCTGCCGCGTTCTATAAAGAAGAAAGTGAACCTTCGCGCATTGGCGATTTGGGGCAGCGGTTCCACATTTCCCCCGTGGCGCGGCCCGATCTGACGCCAGGACTGGCCGATCGAGTTTTTACGCCCGAGGCGACCCTGTCAACGATGCACGGACGCATCCGAGAAAGGCGGCGTTTATGCTCACCGCTAAGCCAGAGCTGCCGCGCAGATCTCTGCCTGTCGGCAGACGTACCTTTCTGAAACATGCCAGCGCGCTATTCGCAGCGCTTGGAAGCTACTTGCTGAAAATTCGTTTGGGCCTTGCGCAAGTTCTGACGGCCGTGCCCGAGGAGCAAAGCGAAGGTGTCTCCCTGGCCGCTATTGAGACCACAGATGTTCTCCGCTACCACACCGTCCTAGTCGACGACAGCAACAAGATCCTTCCATGGTTCACGCCAACCGAAAACGCTTACGACCATTACCTCGACACGCTCTGGACATGGCTTCCCACCGTTCCCAACGGTCCCTCGTCCCCCTTGCCGATGTATTACCTCTACTGCGGCTTCGAACCCGGCGATCCCATAACGCCCGACACTTGGGAGAACGATTGGGGCGAACGC
>DKBC01000283.1:0-2766 GCA_002451065.1 Betaproteobacteria bacterium UBA6910 | reverse complement strand
CCCGCGAACTTCGCGTGGCCGAACTTTCCTTTCGGTGCCGCCAACGCCGGAGCCGCGGAAATCAACGGCGACAACGTGGCCTGGAATCAGAACGACATCCTGATCGACCTCGGCAGCGACATGGGAATGAGCTTTTACAAGCTTTATCTCGTCTATGGGAACCCCGAATACCGCACCGCGGCGATCAATGTTGCCGATACGCTGGCAGCCAAGATCCAGCCCGGAACCGCCACCAATTCGCCCTGGCCTTACGTGGTCAACGCGAGCACGGGTGCGGTCAGATCCCGATATACCTCGAACTTCGCCGGGGCGCTCACGCTGTTCGATCTGCTGATCGAGCATGGCGAGCCGAGTGCGGCCGCATACGCAACAACCCGGCAAACGCTCAGGAACTGGATTCTTCAGTATCCCATGGTTAACGGCAACTGGGTCGACGGGCACAGCGACAATTTCATCGATGGCACTACCAATTGGAGCAATACCACCAAGAGCAACATGAACCTGTATCTCCTGGACAACCCCGACTTCGATCCGGATTTCCTGACGGACGTGCCGAAACTCTTGCAGTGGACCGAAGACTACATGGTGAACGTGAGTACGCACGACGGCTTGCCAGGGCAGTACTACGGGGCATCGGTGGTGGCCGAGCAGGTCGCCTACATGATGCGAATGGGCTATGAAACCTCGCGTCAGGCGGCGGAATATGCGGGTTGGTATGCGGTAATCGGCGATCCAAATTCAAAGGACAAAGCCTATCGCGGATTCAACTATTCGACCTACATGATGAAGGCGAGCGGAGAATCGTCGGATGGACCCACTGACGCAGTCGGGTACTGGTGGGGGGATTGCTATGGCGAAGGACCCCGGATGTTCTTCTACGGATTCAAGGCCGTTCCCGAATGGGCCCCGCCCCGGGAGAACCACATCCTCTACTCGAAGTCAGTGCTCAAGAATGTCGTCTACGGGTCGACCAGTGTGCAGTATACCGCGACGAATGATGAGGGCACGGAGTATCTGCGCCTCGCATTTAATCCCACCGCGGTAACGGTCAATGGCGTGACCCTCTCTCTGCGCTCCGACCTGAGCGCGGAGGGCTACACCCTTAGAGAACTGGGAAATGGCGATTACGCGGTAGCCGTCAAAAGGGCCCGGACGGGGGATGTGGTCATATCTTCCGGCGGCGGTTCCACCGTATTTACCATCGCAGCAACAGCAGGAATCGGCGGCTCCATAACCCCCGCAGGAAGCATATTGGTAAATGATAACGAAGACCTGACCTTTTCCATTACTCCCGACAGCGGATATGCGGTTGCCGACGTCCGGGTCGATGAGGTCTCCGTGGGTCCGGTTGTCACCTATACATTCTCGAGCGTGACGCAAAACCATACGATCGCGGCCTCATTCAAGGCCATCAGCACGGGAGGAATTATCGGTTATAGCGGACCGGGAACGACAACCGACTACATCAGCGATGCGAGCGGTTCTTACGTGAATGCCACGCGTTTCCTGGCAACCACCAGTCTTACCGTCACCACCATGAAAGCCAAGGTGCGGGGCATCACCGGGCGCTATAAGTGCGCCATCTACAGCGACGATAGGGGAGTCCCGCGCAATCTGCTTGCGGAAAGCGCGGAAGTTACGAACCCGCAAACCGGGTGGCAGACGTTTCCGCTCTCATCCTCCCAAGGGATCCAAAATGGTACTTATTACTGGCTTGCCATATGGTCGAGCCTGCGAAGCACGAGCGCCGGGATATATTGCGACCGCTCAGGCGCAGTAACGCGCTGGACCACTGCGCTTACCTACGGTGCCTGGCCCGATCCGATCGGTACCGTGGGCGGAGGCTCCTACCGGTATTGCATTTACGCAGAGGACCCTGGTTCGGTTTCAAACCTGCCCCCGTCTGTGCTGGCGGCGGCTTTTGCCAGCCCCAATCCCGTTAACGGGACGGCAACCAGTCTGAGTGTGCTGGGCGGGGATGATGGCGGGGAGGCCGACCTGAGCTATACCTGGGCCGCGACTGGCACGCCCCCCGCACCGGTGAACTTCCTTGTCAACGGGACCAATGCGGCCAAGAACACGATTGCCACCTTCACAAGGGCAGGCGGTTACAGCCTGCAGGTAACCATCAGGGATACCGGCGACCTCACTGCAACCAGCAGTGTCAACGTGACGGTCAACCAGACGTTTACCAGTATCTCCGTCTCTCCGGCTAGCACAAGCATTGCAGCCGGAGCAATTCAGCAGTTCACGGCAACCGCCAAGGACCAGTTCGGTGCCAATCTGATTGCGCAGCCGACATTTAGCTGGAGCGTAAGCGGCGGAGGCACGATCACTACGAACGGCCTATTCACTGCCGGCAGCGCCCCCGGCGGGCCGTACATTGTCACTGCAACAAGTGCCGGAACAAGCGGGACAGCCAGCGTAACGATTACCGCCGTCAATAACCCACCGACCGTAGCAGTGGCGGCCACGGCCAGCCCCAATCCGCTGAACGGGACGTCAACCAATTTGAGTGTGCTTGGAGCAGATGATGGCGGCGAAGGCAACCTGAGCTATAGCTGGGCTACGACAGGATCCCCTCCTGCGCCAGTGACTTTCAGTGCCAACGGAACCAATGCTGCCAAAAACACAGTGGCGACCTTTACAGAAGTTGGCAGCTACAGCCTCCAGGTCACCATCCGAGATGCGGGCAACCTGACGGCAACCAGCAGTGTCAACGTAACAGTCAATCAGAGATTGGCCACCATTTCGGTTGCTCCGGCA
>DKBC01000196.1 GCA_002451065.1 Betaproteobacteria bacterium UBA6910 | reverse complement strand
AGGGTGTCGCCGATCTGCAGTTGGCCGTGGTTGTGGATGCCGATGATGTCACCGGCAACGGCGTCTTCCATGTGCACCCGTTCGTTGGCCATGAAGGTCAGCGCGTTGCCGATCTTCATCTCCCGCCCCAGGCGCAGGTGGCGCACCTTCATGCCCGGCTGGTAGCGGCCGGAGCAGACCCGGAAGAAGGCGATGCGGTCCCGGTGCTTGGGGTCCATGTTGGCCTGGATCTTGAACACGAAGCCGCTGAAGGGCGGCTCCGCCGGCTGCACCAGGCGGGCGCCGGCGTCCCGGGGCCGCGGTGGCGGCGCCCAGTCCACCAGGGCCTGCAGCACCTCGCGCACCCCGAAGTTGTTGATGGCGGAGCCGAAGAACACGGGCGTCTGGGTGCCGGCCAGGAACGCGGTGATGTCGAAGGGGTGGCTCGCCGCCCGGATCAGCTCCACGTCGTGGCGCAGGTCGCCGACCTCGCCCGGGAACAGGGCGTCCAGCCGCGGGTTCTCGATCCCCTCCACTAGCTCAATCTCGCCGCTCACCCGCTCCTCGCCGGCGACGAAGCGCAGCAGCCGCTCGTGCAGCAGGTGATAGACGCCGCGGAAGCGCTTCCCCATGCCCACCGGCCAGGAGATGGGCGCGCAATCCATCTTCAGCACCGATTCGATTTCCTCCAACAGGGCAATGGTCGGGCGCACCTCCCGGTCCAGCTTGTTGACGAAGGTAATGATGGGGGTCGCCCGCAGCCGGCACACTTCCAGCAGCTTGATGGTCTGGGCCTCCACGCCCTTGGCGGCGTCGATCACCATCACCGCCGCGTCCACCGCGGTCAGCACCCGGTAGGTGTCCTCGGANNGAGATGATGGCGAAGGTGCGCCGCCGCGCCACGTCGCGGGACAGTTCAGGGGCAAAAGCGGGTGCGTTCATCGAATGCTATCGGTGCCGTTCCGGGGCGCGCCCCGGATTAAAAAAGCCGCCGGCCGGCAGGCGGCGGGCGGCACACTTGATGATCATTATACGCTAGGCGCCCGGCGTCGTCCCGGGAGCCATGGCCACGGCCTCGCGTCAGGGCGATATCCCCAGTTCCTTGCGCAGCTCGGCGGCGGTGAGGGCCCGGGCGTAGACCGCGGTGCCATAGTCGAACTCCCTGGCGCGGGAGAGGGGTCCCACGACCACCGGCTCGAACCCGGCGTCCCGCACCAGGCGCGCGGCGACCTTGAGCGCCTCCGGGTCGTCCGAGGCGAGGGGAATGCCGACCGGATCTCCCGAGCGGTGGGCTTCGCTGCGCAGAGAGTAATGGGGGATGGAATTGAACGCGCGCACCAGCCGCACGCCCGGCAGGTACTCGGCGGAGGTGGCTCCGGTGCCCCGCTTGCGGGCATCATTCGCCATATCGCCGTCCCGGGATGGATAGGGATTGCCGGTGTCCAGCACCACCTTGCCCTTGAGTTCGGCGGCATAGTCGCGGCCCACCTGGGGCAGCGCGCCGTAGGGCACGGAGATGAGGATGACGTCGCCGAACGCCGCCGCTTCCTGGGGCGTTCCAGTGCGCACTTTCGGCCCCAGGCGATCAGCGAGCTCCTGGAGCTGCTCGGGATGGCGTGAGGATATGACCAGCTCGTACCCGGCGTTGGCCCAGAGTTCGGCGAGAGTGCCGCCGATTTTGCCGGTGCCAATGACGCCGATCTTGAGACTGCCGGATTGGGCGCCGGCCCGGCGGGCCGCGCCCGCCAGCCCGGCCAGGGTAATCCCCGCCGCGGCTGCGAGGATGAATTCGCGCCGGCCGGGCTTCAAGGTGATTTTCGGGTTCATGGGGAGTCTCCTCAGAAAGCTTGCTTACCGCGCCTATGGCGAGGGAATACATAATGGGAGAGATTCGCCGCCGGAGGCAAGCCGTTTGCGGCAAGTTCCCAAACGCGATAGGGTTGGTGGCGGCGGGACCGAGAACCTATAAAGAAATTAAGGATAGCCGAATGCTCTCCGCCAACCATCCGGCGCATCCCGGACGGGGTTGCCCATGATCTTTTACTTTGCATTCATTGACTGCGGCCGACTCGCGCCGATTCTCCGCCGCGCAGCCATCTCGGCCGGCGTCATCCTCGTGGCCCTGGGCGGATTGTGCTTCGAGGCGCTCGGCGCAGACTGGCACGTGTCCGGCAGGGATGCGGCGGGACGCGAGTGGTCCATAGATACGGATTCACTCGGGGACGAAGACGACTATCTTCATGCCTGGGTGAAGATCGTGTACGGAAGCCCGCAGCTGGTGCCCGGCTCCGAGGAAACCTACGTGGACGAGGTGGACAATCTCGCCATCGACTGCGAGAAGCGTCGCTATGCCGTGACGATCGCGCATCGTCGCAACGAGTACGGCCGGGTAGTCGCGACGCACATCGCCCGGCCCGACCAATGGGAATTCATGGAAGCGGCTCCCGAGTCCATCGGCCTCCGGGTGCTGGAAGACGCCTGTGCCTTTTGGGAACGGGCGGTGGCGGAAGAGGCGCGCAGGCTCAAGGAGTATCTCGAGAACGACGACTGGCGGCTGGCCATGATCAGCGAAGACCGCACGGTTTCCGCCTATGTGAATATCGCGACGGCGACGCGCTACGAGGAAGTCGTGAGCGCCCTCGTCCAGTATCGCTACCAAAAGCCGGTTTTGGTTCGAGACAAAGCGGTGAAGTACCTCCTGGTGCTGGAGTTCTTCAACTGCTCTGAGTCGCTGCGCTATTTCGGCGGGTCCATGGCCGTGGACGCGAATGGAAAAGCCCTGGGGAAATATCACGCGGCATCCCCGGACGACGTGATCGAGCAGCCGGTGCTGCCCGACACCCTTGGGGCGGGCGTGCTTGACTTGCTGTGCGGGGACCAGAGCGCGCAAGCAGACGAGACTCGGAACCCGCGAATTTCTGCTGCGAGGACTCAGGCGGATGCCGGGGGCAGATCGTCCTCGATGTAGGCGCGGACGATGCTCTGAAAATCCGCGTCGCCACGGAATCCCAGTTGTTGTGCGCGTCGGCTGTCCCAGGCGCCCGGCCAGCCGCCGACGATGCGGTCGATGGCCTCGTCCGGCTCCCAGCGCACGAGCCCGGCCGTCCCGTCTCCCGCGACGTCGCGCAATGCCTCGACCATCTCCGAGGCCCGAACGGAAATCCCCGGCAAGTTGATGGAGCGGCGGTGCCCGAGGGACTCCGAAGTCAGCTCATGTCCCAACACCAGGCTCTCGACGGCCCGCCGCGGGGAGATCAGCCAGAGGCGGGTGGCGGGCGCCACCGGGCACACCGATTCCAAGCCCGCCAGCGGCTCGCGGATGATGCTGCTGGCGAAAGACGAGGCGGCCCGGTTGGGCCTGCCGGGGCGCACGCTCACGGTGGGCAGCCGCAGCACCCGCCCGTCGATGAAGCCCTTGCGGGTGTAATCCGCGACCAGCAGCTCGCCGATCGCTTTCTGCGTGCCATAGGACGATTGCGGATTGGGGGCGGTGTCGTCGGTGACCAGGGGCGGGAGCTCGCCGCCGTACACTGCTACCGAACTGGTGAACACCACCCGCGGCCGGTGGCCGCTAGCGCGGCAGGCTTCGAGCAGCGCCCGGGAAGCGTCCAGGTTGACCCGCATGCCGAGGTCGAAATCCGCTTCGGCCTGGGCACTGACCACGGCCGCCAGGTGAAACACGGACAGGGTGTCGCGAAGGATGAGCCGATTTAGCAGCGAAGGGTCCGCGACGTCGCCCGCGACCGCATCGACGCGCGGATCGTCGAATCCCTCGGCCGCCGCCAGGTCCAGCAGCACGATGCGCTGGATATTGTGCTCGCCGCCGTCGGGTCCGGCGAGGCTTCCGCGTTCGAGCAGCTTGCGGGCGAGGCGGCGCCCGAGAAATCCGCCGCCGCCGGTAATCAGGACTTTCATGATTCCTCCTTTGCACGGGATGCGCGGTTCCCCCGGGCGCGCCGGCGGCGCAGCTTGGGCACCACGGCCGCGGTGTCCCGCGTGGCGACGCGCTCCGCTTGCGATGGCGCCGCAGTGCCACCGGCAACTCCCGCCACGGCCGAATCCCCGTCCCCGATGGGCCGCAGCGCAAATATATTTGACCCTGGGATGAAAAGGGCGTAAAAAGCGCGCTGGTGTTTGATTCCAAGTTTGAGAACTACCAGTTTGGCAGTATCCAGTCTTGCGATTCAGGCATTCGTTTGCGGGATCGCCCGCGTTTTTGACTAAGGACTGTATAAATGGCAACTGGTATTGTTAAGTGGTTCAACGACGCTAAAGGCTTTGGCTTCATTTCTCCGGACGGTGGTGGCGAAGATCTCTTCGCCCATTTCTCCGCCATCCAGGGCTCGGGTTTCAAGACCCTGAAGGAAGGCCAGAAGGTTTCGTTCGAAGTGACGCAAGGCCCGAAAGGCAAGCAGGCTTCGAACATCCAGCCGGCGTAAGTTACCCAAGCAGGAAATGACGAGAACCCCGGGGCATTGCCCCGGGGTTTTTGTTTGAGGCGGCCGGCGGCGCGCGTTCGGAGCCGGGGTCAGCCCTGCAGCAGGTTGTGGTTCTTCACCGGCAGCGTGCGGATGCGCCTGCCGGTGGCGGCGAAAATGGCGTTGCACAGGGCGGGCGCGATGGGCGGAGTCCCGATCTCGCCCACGCCGCCCATGGCGGCGTCGCTTTCGAGAATGTGCACCTCGATCGCCGGACAGTCGGCCAGCGTGACCATGGGATAGTCCGGGAAGTTGGACTGCACGACGCTTCCCTTCTTGAGGGTGATCTCGCCGTGGAGCGCCGCCGTGAGGCCGAACACGATTGCGCTCTCCAGTTGCGCCCGGACGATGTCGGGGTTCACCACCAGCCCGCAGTCCACCACGCACACCACCCGGCGCACGGCCACTCGTCCCTTTTCCGACACTTCCACCTCGGCTACCTGGCCCACGAGGCTGTGGAACGAGTAATGCACCGCCATGCCGCGGCCCTGTCCCCGGGGCAGCGGGGTTTCCCAGCCGGCGCGCCTGGCCAGTTCCTCGGCCAGCCGGGCATGGCGCGGGCTCCTGCCGTAGAGGGAACGCCGGTATTGGTAGGGGTCCTTGCCGGCGGCGTGGGCCAGCTCGTCCACGAAGCTCTCCACGAAGAACGCGTTGTAGGAATGGCCGACGCTCCTCCAGAAGCCGACCGGCACCGGCAACTCGATGCGCGCATGCTCCACCAGGAGGTGCGGGATGTCGTAGGGGAGGTGAATCGCGCCCTCGACATTGGTCTTGTCGGGCATGGATTCGAGGACGAAGGGCAGCAGCCGGCCCGCAAAATTCTGGGACACCGATTGCCCCGCGATGCGGTGATGCCAGGCCTGGGGCCGGCCATCGCCGTCCAGCGCAGCGCTGAAACGGCACGCCACCGCCGGTCGGTAGAAATCGTGGCGAATGTCCTCGGTCCGGGACCAGATGACCTGCACCGGGCGGCCCTTGAGCCGGCGGGCTACGGTCACCGCCTGAACCACGGTGTCGATCTCCGCCCGCCGCCCGAAGCCGCCGCCCAGCAGGGTGATGTGGACCCGGACCTGCTCCTGGTCCAGCTCCGCCACCTTGGCGGCCACCATGCGCACCAGGCTGGCGGCCTGGTGGGGAGCCCAGACTTCGCAGCGGTCGTCGGTCACCAGCGCGGTGCAGTTCATGGGCTCCATGCAGGCGTGGGCGAGGTAGGGAACCGCGTACTCGGCCTCCACCCGTTGGCCGGGCGAGGCGAGGACGGTGGGGGCATCTCCCTTGCCCTCATACGCGCTCGCGTCCTTGCCATCGAGGGCGTGCTTGAGCTCGGCGGCGATGTGCTCCGAGTCCATCCTGGGGTGAGGACCATCTTCGAATAACACGGGCAGCGCCTCCGCCGCCTGCAAGGCGCGCCACCCGTTGTCCGCCACCACCGCCACGCCGCCGGGCACTTCCACCACCTCGAGCACGCCGCGCCGGGACTTTACGGCCGCCGCGTCGAAGGATTTGACGCTGCCCCCGAAAACCGGGCTTAGCTTTACCGCCGCCCACGCCATGTTGGCGAGGCGCACGTCGAGCCCGAACACCGCGCGCCCGTTCACCTTGTCCGGGAGATCGAGCCGCGGCAAAGGCTTGCCGATAAGCGTGTACTCGTTGCGCGGCTTCAGCCTCGGGGATCCCGGAGGCGGCAGCTTTGCGGCTGCGGCGGCCAGCTCGCCCAAGCCCTGGCTGCGGCCGCTGGATTCGTGCCGGATGGTTCCCTGCCTGGCGGTGCACTCCGCCGCGGGGACGTTCCAGCGCGAAGCGGCTGCCAGGATCAGCATTTCTCGCGCCGCCGCCCCGGCGAAGCGCATGGGTTCCCAGGCATCGCGCACCGAGGTGCTGCCTCCGGTCACGGAGAGCCCGAGCATGCCTCCCGCGCCGAGGGCGATCCGCCGGACGTTCGCGGCAATGAAGCCGTGGTCATCGTCGGCGAAGGGCAGGCTGTCCAAGAGCAAGGTGACGTTGCCGTAGACCTTGGCGACCGGGGCCGGCTCGACACGCACCGTGGACCAGTCCGCGCCCAGCTCTTCGGCTATCAGCGCAGGGAGCGACGTATAAACCCCTTGGCCCATTTCGGCCCGGGGAACCGCCACCGTAACCGTGCCGTCGGGGGAAATCTTGAGCCAGGCACTCAGTCCCACCTCGCCCCGCTCGACGGCGAGCAGCCCCGGATCGCCGAGGCTGGCTGGTCCCCGGGATCGCCCACAGCCCACCAGCAGGCCACCACCCAGCACCGCTCCGAAAATCAGGAAGCGGCGCCGCCCGGGACTGGCCGGATCCCTCATTGTGGGCCTCCCGACTTGGCGATCACGAGGCGCAGGGCCTCCCGAATGCGGGGGTAGGTGCCGCAGCGGCAGATGTTCCCGAGGGCGTCGTTGATCTCCTGGTCGGTGGGGTTCGGCGTTCTCGCGAGCAGGGCCGTCGCGGCCAGCAGGAATCCCGGCTGGCAGTACCCGCACTGCGGCACTTGGGCGTCGATCCAGGCTTGCTGCAGCGGATGCAGGCTGTCGCCGCCGAGCGCCTCGATGGTGGTCACGGCCTTGCCCGCTACCGCGGCCACGGGCATCACGCAGGAGCGTACCGCGTCGCCGTCCACCTGCACCGTGCAGGCGCCGCAAAAAGCGATGCCGCAGCCATACTTGGTGCCGGTGAGTCCCAGCACGTCCCGCAGCACCCACAGCAGGGGCATCTCGGGCTCCACATCGAGCTCGTGGGTCTTGCCGTTGATTTGCAATGAAATCATTGCCCTTCCCGAAGACTGAACAGCGCCTGCAGTGTAAGTCAGATCCTTGGAGATGGCGACCCGAACCGTGCTTTCACCTGCCCGCGCGGGATCGCCCGGCAGAAAGATTTCCGCGCCGGGTCGCTACAGATCGCACGCGAGTCAGGGTGCTCGCCTGAGCCCCGTTGCGCGGTTGCCGCCGGGGCGGAAACTCCGCTTCCCTTGAGACTCCTTATCGTCGAGGATGACCCGCTGCTCGGCGACGGAATCTCGCGCCTGCTCGAGAAGGACGGATATGCCGTGGACTGGGTCAAGAGCGGTACGTCCGCGGATACTTCCCTCGAGGTGGAAGACTAAGACGCGGGGATCCTGGACCTGGGAGCCGACGACTATCTGGTAAAGCCCTTCGAGTTCTCGGAACCCGGGGCCCGCATCCGGGCGCCGCTCCGGCGCCGCCATGGCAACCCGAGCCCGATTCTTGTCCACGGACCTCTCGCCCTTGACACCATCGGTCGCCGAGCCTGGCTCAATGGCCAGCCCGTGGAATTGAGCGTTCGCGACTGGGGATTGCTGGAATTGCTCCTTCCCCAGGCAGGGCGCATCGTGAACAAGCAGAAAATCCTCCGGGCCTTGTGCGGCTGGGACGACGAAATCACCCTGAACGCCGTAGAGCAGTACGTGCACCGGCTGCAGGCCAAGCTGGAGCCCGGTGGCGTGGTCATCCGCACCGTGCGCGGCCTGGGCTACATGCTGGACCGGGCGCCGGATGATTCGGGATAGTGTCCGCTGGCGGCTCCTGGTCTGGTTGCTGTTGCCGCTGCGCGCGGTGCTGCTGCTCCGGGCCCTGGTCGCCTACCTGGTGGCGTTGAGCGTGTCGTCCCGGGCATTCGATGCCGGACTGCTCCACAGCGCCGCTGCGCTGGCGAAGCGGGTGACGGAGGAGGGAGGGCAGATCGTGCTCGACCTTTCACCCCAGGCGCAGCAGGTGCTCCAGACGGGTCGTTTCGACCGCATCCTGTTTCAAGTGCGCGGACCCAACGAGCGGGTCGTGGCCGGGAGTTCCGACTTGCTTTCGCCGCCTACCAGCTGGGCACACTCCTGGCGGCGCTGCAGACCCAGCTCGAACTGGCATTGCAGGAAACTGATCCGGCGGGCGCCACCATGTCCTGGATCAGTCGCGCAGCGCCACCGGGCGTACGGCGCACCTGGCCAGCCAGCTGCTGTCCCTGGCGCGGGCCGAGCCGGCGGCCAATCATCCGGCAAACTTCCGGCCCGTCGACCTTCAGGAATTGGCGCAGGAAGGCGCCGATCTATACGTGATCCGCGCGATGGCGGCCGGACTGGACCTTGGTGTCGAGCTGGAGGCGGCTGCGGTCCAGGGCGATGGAGTTCTGCTCCGGGAGTTGCTGGCCAATCTGCTGGACAATGCGATTCCCTACACGCCGCGGCCCCGGCGCGTCACGGTGCTCACTCACATCAACCCCGACCGGTCGCGCGTGCTGGAGGTGGAAAACATCGGCGCGACCATTCCCGAGCATGAGCGGAAGAAGGTGTTCGAGCGCCCTTACCGCCTCGATGCAAGCGCAGGAGAGGGATGCGGGCTCGGGCTCGCCATCGTCAAGGAAATCGCCAACCTTCATGGCGCGAACGTGACGCTATCAGCGCCTTCCTCCGGCGGGGGGACGCTGGCCACCGCGCGATTTCCGACCACTGATTGACTAGCGCGGCGGCAACGCTCCGCCCCGGGCGCGGAGGGCGCGGGGGTCGCGCGGCCCCCTGAGGTGCAGTATCCTCCGCTCAACTGCATTGAGCGAAGTATCCGAGCGTAATGAGCCACAAGCACGAAAACCTGATCCGCACCCTGTTCCACGACCCGGTGAGCGGGAACATCCATTGGCGGGAGATCGAGTCGCTGCTCAACCACCTGGGCGCCAGGATCGAGAATCTCTCCGGCGCCCGCATCCGGGTCGTTCTCAACGGCGTCGAGGGCGTTCTGCACCGGCCCCATCACGGGACCACGCTCAGCCGGCAGGACGTGATGCATTTGCGCGGATATCTGGCGAGCGCCCGGGTCACGCCCTCGCTGTACGAGGAAGGGCGGCGCTGAAAAAACGAGGGCCGGCGCATTGGCACCGGCCCTGGGGAGCTTCGACAGCCTGCTACAGTTTTCTTTCGGTCTGGAGCACGATCTCGGTAGCGGTGGCGCCGTCATAGAACATGCCGCTCTTGGCCGTCGCCACCATCCGGGTAGCAGCCGGCGTCAGCGCCTCGAGTTCGATCTCCACGTTCCGCTCCTTGCAGGTGGCCTTGATGACCTTGCCCTGCTCGTTTCGCTCCACCGCCGCCACCTGCATTCCCATCTGGTTGAGGGATCGGAGGGTCGCCTTTTCCACTTTGGGCAGCGGTTGGCTGAAGGTGCGCTGGATGATGCCCGAGAGGGCATGGTTGATGCCGGTGGAAGCGCCAATGCCGGCGGCAGTGATGGCGATGGTTTCGCAGCCGGCCAGCAGCGTGGCCGAGAGCGCGATCATCAATGCGGCGGTTTTCCTCATTTTGGGACCTCCCACGTGGGTCTAGGTTCTTCGGTTTCCCCAGGAAAGCTACTCGCCGTGGAGATCGGTACCCAAGGAAAAATGACACATGAAAGCTGGGCGCGGCGAGGTCGTTGCTTGCGCGCAAACCGGGTTCCTAAGGTAGCCCGTGGACCACGAAACAAAATCAATGAGTTGCTTCGCGGGAAGCAGTCCGAAGCAAGTGCCTGTGGCGTTGCGTCACAGGATTCGGGTAGGGACTTTATTACCGTGCGGCGTCAGAGTTGAGGGAGGCAGAACCGCGCCAGGGGGAGCGGGGCGGGCGCAGGCGCTCCGCCCCTGGTCAAGCTTAGTAGCTCTTGTAGGGCAGGTACTTTCCGCTCATGGTGATTCTGACGCGGTCTCCCTTGGAATCGGGCTGGCGCTCAAGCTTCATCTCAAAGTCGATGGCGCTCATGATCCCGTCGCCGAACTCCTCGTGGATCAGCTCCTTGAAAGTGGTGCCATAGACGTTCACGAGCTCGTAGAAACGGTAGATCAGCGGGTCGGTGGGCACTGCCGTGGGGAGCGAGCCCTTGTAGGGCACCACCTGCAGGAGCTTCACCGCTTCATCCGGGAGATCGAAGAGCTTCCCGGCGGCCTCCGCCTGTTCCTTCGAGAGCTGCATCTGGCCCAGCAGGGCCGCAGTAGTCCATTCGGGGCTCGTTCCGATTCTGGCGGCCGCTTCCTTCCAGGTGAGGCCCTTCTGGATCTTGGCGGCCACGATCAGCTCGGTGACATCCGCGCGGGACATGGGGTGGGACATCATCTTTACTCCTTCGCTGCTGGCGTGTTTCATGGAGATCTCCTTGTTTCAGGTGCGGAGGCCGGCGAGGGCCGGGGAGGGAGGCCGCTCGGCCCGCACTTCGCTGATGCCGGGCATGACGAGCGGGGGATTCTTGGGGTCGCAATTCTTGAACCCGAGTTCCTGGTGGAAGTTCTTCGACCGGTCGATTAGGAAATCCAGCAGGTGGTTGCGGATCGGGTAGTAATGGGGATGCCGATGCAGATCATGGCGGTCGCGGTTGCGCGGCAGCGTGTTGAGCACCACCTCCGCGATGCGTGCCTCAGGCCCGTTGGTCATGAGCACGATCTTGTCGGCTAGGAGGATCGCTTCGTCCACGTCGTGGGTGATCATGAACACGGTCTGGCGCGTTTCGCCGCAGATCTTGAGCACTTCCTCCTGCAGCACGCCTCGGGTGAGCGCGTCCAGGGCCGAGAACGGCTCGTCCATGAGCAGCATCATGGGCTCTATGGAGAGGGCGCGGGCGATGCCGACGCGCTGCTTCATGCCGCCGGAGAGCTCCGCAGGCCGCTTCTTCTCGGCGCCGGTCAGGTTCACCAGGTCTATGTACCTCTGGCAATGCTCGCGCACCCTCCCCTTGTCCCAGTCGGGCCACCGCGACTTCACGGCGAAGGCAATGTTCTGCAACACGGTGAGCCACGGCAGCAGGGCGTGGCTCTGGAAGATCACGGCCCTGTCCAGGCTGGGTCCTGCGATCTCGCGTCCCTGTATGAAGACGTATCCCTCGCTGGGGCGCTCGAGTCCGGAGAGGATATTGAGGATGGTGGTCTTGCCGCAGCCGGAGTGTCCCACCACGCACACGAACTCGCCCTGCCCGAAGCTGAGCCAGAGGTCTTCGAACACCGTGTTGGCGCCGCCGCCGGTCTGGAAGCGCTTGGCGACACCTTCGAGCTTGACGAAAGGCTGGTCCGACACGGGGCTCATTCCGGGAAGGTGACCGCCTTCGCCAGGCGGTTCAGGACGGCGTCCAGCAGCATACCGATGAGCCCGATGGCGAGGATGGCCGACAGGATGTTGGTGATGGAAAGGTTGTTCCACTCGTTCCAGACGAAGTAGCCGATGCCCGTTCCTCCCACCAGCATTTCCGCGGCCACGATCACCAGCCAGGCGATGCCGATGGAGATTCGCATTCCGGTCATGATGGTGGGAGCGGCCGCCGGCAGGATCACGCGAAACGCCTTGCGCAGGGGGCCCACCTCCAGGGTTCGCGCTACGTTCAGCCACTCCTTGCGCACCGACATGACGCCGAAGGCGGTGTTGATCAGCATTGGCCACAGGGAGCAGATGAAGATGACGAATATCGCCGACAGGCCGCTGTCCTTGATGGTGAACAGCGCCAGCGGCATCCAGGCCAGGGGCGACACCGGCTTCAGCACCTGGATGAAGGGATCCAGGGCCTTGTAGACCGTCGGCGACATGCCGATCAGGAAGCCCAGGGGAATTGCCACCAGCGCGGCCAGGAAGAAGCCTACCAGCACCCGCATGATGGAATAGGCGAGCTGGATGCCGATTCCCTTGTCGTTGGTGCCGCGCACGTAGAACGGGTCCGCCAGGTGGGACCAGACCTTCTTCCCCACATCCACCGGACCGGGCATGGCCGATTTCTGGCCGGAGGCCGCCGCGGCGCCCACCAGCTTCGCGTACTCATCGTCCACCACCTGGGCCCCTTTTTCCGGCAGCGTGGCGACGTGCCAGACGCCGAGGAAAAGAAACAGGATCAGGAACGACAGCAGCGCCGGCGCCCAGGATTTGCGGGCCATCTGGTCACGCCCTCTTGATGGCGAAGCTGTTGACGTAGTCGGCGGGCTTCGCGGGGTCGAAGGTTTTGCCCATGACGACAAAGGTCTTGCTCGTCGCCGACGGCGGGGTCAGTCCCACCTCCTTCATCAGCTTGGCGGTGTCCGTGGCGAGATATACCTCCTGGGCCACCTTGGCGTAGTCCACATCCCCCTGGACCTGTCCCCAGCGCTTCATCTGGGTCATGATCCACACCGCGAAGGAGTGCCAGGGGAAAGGATCGAAATCGATGCGGTTCGGCACCTTCTGCACCGCGCCCAGGCCGTCTGCGAACGTTCCGGTCAGCACCTGCTCCACCACCGTCACCGGCTGGTTGAGATAGTTGGCGGGAGCGATGGCCGCGGCGATCTCCTTCCGGTTTTCCGGCTTGCTGGCGTAGGCCGTGGCGTCGATGATGGCCTTCAGCAGCGCCTTGTAGGTGTTCGGCATGGTGGTGACGAACTCCTTGCTGGCGGCGAAAGCGCAGCAGGGATGGTTCTCCCAGATGTCCTTGGACAGGATGTGGATGAAGCCGACGCCGTCGTACACCGCGCGCTGGTTGACGGGGTCCGGGGCCAGAAAGCCGTCGATGTTGTCGGCCCGCAGATTGGCTACCATTTCGGGAGGCGGCACGACGCGGATCTGGATATCCTTGTCCGGATCGATGCCGTGCTCCGCCACGTAGTAGCGCAGCAGGTAGTTGTGCATGGAGTAGTCGAAGGGCACCGCAAACTTGAACCCCTTCCACGACTTGGGGTCCCGCCTGTCCTTGTGCCTGATGGCCAGGGTGATGGCCTGGCCGTTGATGTTCTCCACCGCGGGCATGGTGTAGGGAATCGGATTCGACCCGGCGCCCAGGGTGATGGCCAGGGGCATGGGGGAGAGCATGTGGGCGGCGTCGTACTCCTTGTTGAGCGCCTTGTCGCGCACAACTGCCCAGCCCGCGGTCTTCACCACTTCCACATCGAGCCCGTGCCTGGAATAGAAGCCCATGGGATGCGCCATGATGATCGGCGTGGCACAGGTGATGGGGATGAAGCCCACTTTGAGTTTCGATTTCTCCAGCTTGCCGCCGGTATCGGCAAACGCTTCCTTGGCCAGCTTCAGGGGAAATGCCTGGTTCACCGCCGCCAGGAGCGCGCTCGCGCCCACCGCCTTCAGCACCGCCCGCCGGGCATTGTCTTGGGGAAACAGGGCACGAATCACCGCGGACTCCACCGCCCGGCCTTGGAGCTCCTGCGCTGCGGCGTCATGCTCGGACTGGCTCAAATGCCGGCCGCAGGAGCAGCCGCCGCGCAAACTTACGTTCGGATCGAGGGGATTGTCGAAGCTGGACATCGTTATCATTCCTCTGTCAGGGATGGGCCTGTAGTGCAATGCATCAAGCGTGCCAGCAACCGAACCTTGTCGATTTTCTCTTGGCGTTTCCCGCCTTAACGCCACGCGGGCGCATCGAGAACAGATACTGGGGCGGGGCTCCGCGCATTGTTTTGGTGCGGTGCGACCAAGAAACGCACCGCAACCGGTCATGACGACTGGGCTTGCAAATGAGTCGGGCCGCCGCAGAAGCGGCGTTCGGAAGGCGCGGCCTCGATGGTTCGGCGGCGGTCGTGACGAGGAGTATGATGCTCACGGTTTCTAATCGTGCCTCTAGCCGAACGGCGAGCGTTGGATCACCTGCTGCGCAACCTGCTTGCCGATCTTCCTTCGCGCGCCGCCGACGAGCGGTTCGACGAACTGCTGTCGCGACCCGGCCTTCGCATCGAGCGCATTGTCTCCACGGGCCAGGCCAGTCCCCCGGGCTTCTGGTACGACCAGCCCCAGGCCGAGTGGGTGCTGGTGCTGAAGGGCGAAGCCAGGCTGCAAGTCGAGCATGAACCCGAGCCGCGCGTGCTCCGCGCCGGGGATTTCGCGGACCTGCCGCCGCACTGCCGGCACCGCGTGGAGTGGACCCAACCCGATCAGCCCACCGTCTGGCTGGCGGTGCACTACGACGCGGATTGAGAATCCTGATAATGCCTTCGACCCCTCGGCCCCAGGGGAGTAACATTGGCCGTCATGGCCACGTCCGAATCTCAGCCGCGGCGGGAACCCACCCTCGGGAGCGCAACGGAGGAAGCTCCGGAGGGAATTGATCCCCGATCCCGCGGCGGGTCTTCCCGCACGCGCTGGATAGTTTTACTGTTTTTGATCGTGCTCTTGGGCGGCGGCGCCGGCTTGTATTACTGGCTGAAGCGGGAGCGGCCCGCACCCCAGCCGCCGCCGGTTGCCGAGGCCGAGCCCTCGCCGCCGGCCGTAGCCGAGCCGACGATCAAGCACCCCATCGAGGAAGCGGCCCAGCCGGCGCAGGAAGAGAAGCCCCTGCCCGAACTCGACCAGAGCGACACGGCGACCCGGGAACGGCTCGCGGCACTGGTAGGGACGCAGCCGATGGATCAGCTGTTCTATTCCGAGGCGCTGATCCGCAACATTGTGGTCACCATCGATAATCTGCCGCGCAACAAGTTCGCGCGCCGCCTCGCGCCGGTGAAGCCGGCGGCGGGGCCGTTCATGGTGGAGAGCGCGGGGGACGGCGTGGTGATCGATTCCAACAACGCGAAGCGCTATGCCGCCCACGTGCGACTGGCGGAGCTGATCGACGCCAAGAAACTGGTGGGGCTGTATGTCGCTTACTACCCGCTGTTCCAGCAGGCCTACGTGGAGCTGGGTTATCCCAACGGGTACTTCAATGACCGCCTGGTGGAAGTCATTGACCACCTGCTCGCCGCGCCGGAGGTGCAGGAGCCGTTGCGGCTGGTTCAGCCCAAGGTGCTTTACGAGTATGCGGATCCGCGCCTGGAAACTCTTTCGGCGGGGCAGAAGATCCTGGTGCGGGTCGGATCCGAGAACGCCGCCAAATTGAAGGCCAAGCTGCGCGAGATTCGCGGCGAAGTGACCGGCCAGATGCCCCCCCAGTAGCCGTTGGCCGTCGGCTGCCGCGTTTCTGACCCCTTTGGACGGAACCGGTGAGCCTGAAAGCCCTTGGGCAACGCTTGGGGCGTGAGGGTTGGAATCCTGTGCAAGTTCCTGTAGAATAACGAATTGCTGCCCCTGAACAAATAAATCCTGGTCAGGGGCTGAGCTTTTCTTGAATCCGCAACATAGGAGGAATCCCCCGATGGCCCGACTTCTGACCCCGAAAGAGGCAACCGCACTGATCATGGAACACCGGCTGCGCCAGTCGTTTGCTGGCAAGGGCAGTTCCCATGACCGGACGCAGTCCACGGGGGCCAAGACCGCCCGTCGCGGCCGGCCACCGCGCCAGCGGCCTGATCCGCAGTGATCGGACGAATCAACCGGCCGTTCTTGGCCGGTGGCAGAAAGGGCGCTTGTGAGCGCCCTTTTTTGTTTCCCTGACTGGTCAACCAAGCGGCTGGCCCGCCCGCCTCGCGACAGTCGCCCCGGCACCGGCTGTCGCCGTCCGAATCGGGATATATCGCCGGCCCTTTCTCGCCTCCAGCAGCAGCGGCGCGCAGCGCGCAGGGTCGTGGTAGATGCCGACGCAGTCCAGGCATTGAAAGCACTCGTCGTATCGGATGGCGCCCGAGCGCTCGATGGCATGATATTCGCAGCGATGGCGGCAAAGCTGGCAGGGCGCGCCGCAGGCTTCCCGGCGCGGGAGCCAGCGCCATAAACGCGCTTGTCCGCCCAAGGCGAGGGCGGCGCCCAAGGGGCACAGGTAGCGGCAGAACCCCTTGTAGAGAAACGCGCCGAGCAGCAACAGGCTGGCGGCGTAGGCCACGAACGGCCAGGAGCGAACGAACACCAGGGTGATGGCGGTCTTGAACGGCTCCACTTCCGCCAGCTTGTCCGCCAGACCCGGTGCCGCCAGCGCCGCCGCCAAGAGCGCAGCGAGCACGAGGTATTTGAGTTTGACGAGCGCCCGATCAAGAGGTTGGGGCACTTTGAGCCGAGGAATACCCAGGCGCTTGGCGCCCGCCGCGGCGATTTCCTGCAGGGCGCCGAAAGGGCACAGCCAGCCGCAGAAGGTCCCGCGTCCCCACGCCAGAAGCGTGATGCCGGCGAACCCCCACAGCACCAGGGACGGCGGATCGTAGAGCAGGAAAGTGAAGTCGCCCCCGCCCGTCGCCGCCTTCAGCCCGCCGATCACCGTGACGATGGATAACTGTGCCTGGGCGTACCAGCCGATGAAGAACAGGGTGAAAACGAGATAAGCCCAGCGGAAGCGCGCCAGGATGCGCGGGTTCTGCGAAAGCGCCCGCTGCCGGAAGAGGGCCGCCGTCAATACCGCCAGTGCCAGGGCGAGCAGCACGATCTCTCCCATCCGGCCCTTCCAGGGCGCCATCCAGGGTTTTCCACCCCCGTCTTCGGGAATCAGGAAGAATCGCTCGGGCAGCCGGTAATCGAGGGCAAAGTCGCGGCTCACTCGTTCCGGCCAGATCTGACCTTTCTCCCGGGTCACGCGCAGCGACAGGCTCCAGGGTTGGGCGGGATCGAGGCCGGCCTGGGCGAAGATGCGGAAGAACTTGGCCGCACCTTGCCGTGGCACGCCGGAGGCTGCGGGCGTCAGGTCCAGATCCATGTCCCGCAGATCCAGGGCCAGCCCGGACTGATGCAGCGCGAGGCGGTCCGGCACCGCTCCGCGCACGAAGTTCTCGTCGACGAACTGATAACGGCCCACGGACATGACCCACAGCGCGTGCTGGCCCTCCTCCAGCCGGCTGCGCAGCCGGTCGTAGCCGGCATCGCCCAGCAGGTTGCGGCCGACGCTGGGCACGTTGAGATAGGCCAGGTAAAGGTCGGTGAAAGTGCTGTCGGGATCCTGGAGCGCGGTTTCGTCTAGGCCCTCGGCGACGGTGCCGGCAAACGCCCGCTCCACCTCCCGGTTGCTGACGCGCAGGCGGCGCACGTGGCCTAGGTCCACCAGTTGCTTCCAGGTCATGGGCTCGAAGACATCTTGGCGCACCCGGGCGGCGCGGCTTGGTTCCCGGCCCTCGGCAAATCCCAGCCGGGCCCGGGCCACCTTGAGCGCGGAGGCGAGCACGGTTTCGTTGACGATGCGCACCGAAGCGGTGGCCTTGGCGACGCCGTCCAGCACCACGTTGGCGCTGGTGGCGCGATCCGCAGCGCCCGCGCGGCTTCCGATCTTGACGTTCTGGCGCAGGTTGACGCCCCCGTACTGGGCGGCGAAGGCGAACAGAGGCGCCTCGCCCAGTCCGTCGAGGAACACCGGCTCATGCTGGGAGAGCACGCGCACTTCCATGAGTTCGCCCGAGGGCTTGAGGGCAATCAGCAGGTTGAAGGGCGTGCCTGAGAAGCCCGGAATGGGCGCCAGGTCCGTGGATTCGAACACGTAGGCTACCAGCTCCTGCTGCGGACCGTTCTGCTTGAGGATGGGCCAGACCGGGACTTCCCGGTCCTTTGGCCCGACGATGAGGGGCGACGGAAAGCGCCTCACCATCTCCTCCTGGGTCATCGCCCCGGCAAACGCGGGCGCCATGAGGCCGAGGCAGATAAGCAGAACCAGGCTCAGGGTGGCGCGATGCATGACGCGGCGGTCAACGGTTTCCCCCGCCGCCGATGGCGAGGGGCGGCTCGTCCATGAGCGCGATCTGCTCCCGCAACTCGAGGATGCGGTCCTGCCAGTAGCGCTGGGTGTTGAACCAGGGGAACGCGGCGGGAAATGCCGGGTCGTCCCAGCGCCGCGCCAGCCATCCCGAGTAGTGGATCAGGCGAAGGGTGCGCAGGGCTTCCACCAGGTGCAGCTCTCGCGGGTCGAACTCGAAGAAGTCCTCGTAGCCGGCCAGCACGTCGTCCAATTGCCGGGCCATGTCGGCGCGTTCGCCGGAGAGCAGCATCCAAAGGTCCTGCACCGCGGGCCCCATGCGGCTGTCATCGAAGTCCACGAAATGGGGACCGTCGTCGGTCCACAGCACGTTGCCCACGTGGCAGTCGCCGTGCAACCGCAGGGTCCGCACCGCGCCCGCGCGATCGTAGCAGCGGCGCACGCCCTCCAGGGCCTGGGCCGACACGCCGCGGTAAGCCTCGTCGAGGTCTGCCGGTATGAAGCCATGCGCGAGCAGGTACTCCCGGGGTTCGATCCCGAAGCTCTGGAGATCGAGGGCGGGCCGATGCCGAAACGGTTCCAACGCGCCCACCGCGTGGATGCGCCCGATGAAGCGCCCCAGCCATTCCAGCACCGAGGGATCGCCCAACTCCGGCGCGCGGCCTCCCCGCCTTGGAAAAACGGCGAAGCGGAACCCTTCGAAGTCGAGCAGCGTCCGCCCCTGGATCTCCAGGGGCGGCACCGCCGGGATCTCGCGCCCCGCGAGGTCGCGAGTGAAAGCATGCTCCTCCAGGATCGCGGCGTCGCTCCAGCGCCGGGGGCGGTAGAACTTCGCCACCAGGGGCGGGCCTTGCTCCATGCCCACCTGGAACACGCGGTTCTCGTAGCTGTTGAGGGCGAGCAGCCGCCCGTCGCAACGCAGACCTACGCTCTCGATTGCGTTCAGGACCCGGTCGGGGGTGAGTTCGGAATAGGGATGGGCGCCGCCATTGGTGGGCTGCATGGCGCCCATTGTACGGGGCGCGGCGTCAGCCCGTGCCCGCGAGGGTGTTGCGCACCGCCTCGGCGCAGCGGTGGAAGGCGTACTTCTCCAGGTGGTCCAAATCCGGGTCGAGGACCAGATCCACGCCGTCGCGTCCGATCGCCGCCGGCAGGCTGAGGCAGACGCCGGTGACGCCGCGGAAGCCGTTCATGCGCAAGCTCACCGGCAGCGTGCAGCGCAGGACGCGTGTGATGCTCTTCGCGATCAGGCGCACCGCCGTGGCGAGGCGTTGTTGGTGTAGCCCTTGGTGCGCAGCACCTCGAACGCCGACTGCTTGGCCTCTTCCAGCATCTGGTAGCGCACCGGGTTGCGTCGATATGCTCGCCGCCGCCGGTGGCCACCGACTATGCGGCGAACTGGGTTTCGCCGTGCTCGCCCACAACGCAGGCCTTGAGGTCCAGGGGATGGATGCCGACCCGCTGGCTGAGCAGGTTACGGAATCGCGTCGAATCCACCAGGGTGCCGGTGCCGATCACCCGCTGCCAGGGCAATCCCGATACTTCCTGGATGCGCCCGGTCATGGCGTCCAAGGGCTTGGTGACGTTGACGATGGTGGCCTCCGGGCTCCGCGCCGTGAAGCGCGGCAGCAACTCCCGGATCAGCGCCGCGTTGCCGCTGGCCAGCTGGCTGCGGTCCGCCATGTCCCGGGGCTTGGGGACGCTGGCGCACATCACCAGGATATCGGAGCCCGCCGTGTCCTCCGCTTCGCCGGCGCGCACCGTGACCCGACGGGGAATGAAGGCGGAGGCCTGCTGGATGTCGACGGCCTCGGCCCGCGCCACGCTCCCGGTGCGGTTCCAGAGGAGCAGCTCGCCGGCGAGCCCGTCCATGGCAATCAGGAACGAGGCGGTGGACCCCACCTTGCCGATGCCGATCACGGAGATCTTCGCGGGTCAGCCTGCCTGGGTGCCGCGCCTGGCCAGGAACAGTCGGATCGACCCGGGCGGGCCGTCACGCGGGCGGCGCGTCGGGGGAATCGCTCTCCGGGCGGGGTGCCGGCCGCTCCAGCGCCGCGATCTCCCGCTCGGCCTTTTCCTCATTTTCATCGGTCTTCCATGGGCGGGCGCTGGCGGCCCAATCCTTGAACGGGAAGGGTTTGTCCTCAACGTTGAAGGTGAGGAACAGGAAGATGTTGTAGGCGAAGGCCGAAAGCTGGCGGCCGAAGGCGAGCAGGTTGGCGTTGGCTTCGCCCGTGACCAGCCGGATCAGGAACTGCAGCACGATCACGGCCGTCAGTACGATCTCGCTCACGCCCCAGACGATGGCCATCACCAGCATTTGCAGCCCCCGCAGCCAGATGCCGGATGACGTGAGATTGCGCTTGAGATCCTGATCCATTTCCGATGGCGGCCGACGCAGTGAAAAGAATTGCCCGCATCTCTATTTTAGCGGGTCGCGCTCTCACCCGCACTCTTGTGGGTCTCACGCGCTACGGGCTAACCTTCAGCGCGGCCCAATCATTCCAGGACAGCTCCATGACCAGCCAGCTCTTCTCGCCTTTCAAACTGCGTTCCCTGGCGCTCGAAAACCGCATCGTGGTGAGCCCCATGTGCCAGTACTCGGCCGAGAACGGCAGTGCCACCGACTGGCACCTGATGCACCTGGGGAGCCTGTCGCTGTCGGGCGCCGGACTGCTTTTCCTGGAGGCCACCGCGGTGGAGCCCGCGGGACGCATCACCCCGGGTTGCCTTGGTCTTTACTCCGACGACAACGAATCTGCCCTCCGGCGCATCCTCGACGCCGTGCGCCGCTATTCGGATATGCCGCTGGGCATCCAGCTGGCCCACGCGGGACGCAAGGGCTCCAGTCTCCCTCCCTGGGCGGGCGGGCAACTGCAGACGACGGAGCAGGGCGGCTGGCAAACGGTGGCCCCGTCGGCCGTACCCACGCTGCCCGGGGAGCCCGCCCCCGCGGCCCTGGACCCCGCCGGCATCGAGCGCATCCGCGGCGCGTTTGTGACCAGCGCGCGGCGGGCGGCCCGGCTCGGCTTCGATGCCCTGGAGCTCCATTGCGCCCACGGTTACCTGCTGCACGAGTTTCTTTCGCCGCTCACCAACCGCCGCGACGATGCCTACGGCGGAGTGCTGGAAAATAGGATGCGCCTGCCCCTGGAAGTATTTGACGCCGTGCGCGCGGCATGGCCCGCGCAGCGGCCCCTGGGGGTGCGGGTCTCGGCCACCGACTGGGTCGAGGGCGGCTGGGACCTGGGGCAGACGGTGGAGTTGGCCCGTGCCCTCAAGCGGCGCGGCTGCGACTGGATCGACGCCTCCTCGGGAGGGCTCTCGCCGCAGCAGAAAATCCCCCTCGCCCCCGGCTACCAGGTGCCCTTCGCGCGCCGCATCCGGGAGGAGGCGGGCATCCCCACCATCGCGGTCGGGCTCATTACCGACCCGCGCCACGCGGAGGAGATCGTCGCCAAGGGCGAGGCCGATCTGGTGGCGCTGGCGCGGGGGACGCTTTGGGATCCGCGCTGGTCCTGGCACGCCGCCGCTGCCCTCGGCGGCCAGGTGCGGGCGCCGAAGCAGTACTGGCGGGCGCCGCCGCGGGAGGCCAAGGACGTGTTCCGGGAAACCGAATTCGGGATGCGCTGAGGGCCGCTTAATCCCAGAGCCAGGCGGCGCCGCGCACGCCCCCCGAATCACCATGGGCGTTCGGCACCAGGCGGGTGCCCACCACGTCGGAAAACACCCAGCGTGCCCAGAGCTTCGGCACGTTCTCGTAAAAACGCAGGATGTTGGACAGCCCGCCGCCGAGCACGATGACCTCGGGGTCGAGCAGGTTGATGACTGTCGCCAGGGACTTGGCGAGGCGTTGCTCGTAGCCCTCCAGGGTGGCCTCACAAAGCGTGTCTCCCTCGGAGGCCCGCTCCACGATCTCCGGCGCCTTCAGCCGCTCGCCCGTGTGGCGCATGTGATCCGCGGACAGGCCCGGACCGGAGAGGAAGGTCTCGATGCAGCCGTGGCGGCCGCAGTAGCAGGCGGGGCCGGGGCGCTCGTTGTCTTTCGGCCAGGGCAGGGGGTTGTGACCCCACTCGCCGGCCACCGCATTCACGCCGAGCAACGGGTGGCCTTTCACCACCACCCCGCCGCCCACGCCGGTGCCGAGGATCACGCCGAACACCACCATCGCGCCGCGAGCCGCGCCGTCCACGGCTTCCGACAGGGCGAAGCAGTTGGCGTCGTTGGCCATGCGCACCTCGCGCCCCAGCCGCCGCTCCAGGTCCTGTTTCACCGGTTTGCCATTGAGCCAGGTGGAGTTGGAATTGCGCAGCAGCCCCGAAGCGGGCGACAGCGCGCCCGGCGTGCCGATGCCCACGGAAGCGCGGGCGCCCAATTCCTGCTCAACCTCGGCCACCAGCCGTGCGACCGTATCAAGAGTCGCCTCGTAGTCCTCGGCTGGCGTGGCGGCGCGCCGCCGCCGCAGTTCGCGCCCGCTGCGGTCAAGGGCGATGATTTCGGTCTTGGTGCCGCCGAGATCGACGCCGATGCGGACGCTCACGGCCTCGCCCCGGGCCGCGCCCGATTGCGCGCCAGCATGCAGTGGGTGTTGTCGACATAGAGCAGATGGGCAATCTTGCGCACGAAGTGATCCTCGTGGGGATCCAGCGTGCCCTCTGCGTAGGCCACGCGCCACAGGTGCTCCAGGAGCCGGACGCGCTCCTGCTGGGAATACCAGCGCTTGATCACGGAGACCGGCCCGAAGTAGGAGGTGAAGCGCCGGGCCGGCTCCCCAGCCTTGTCCAGCAGAACGCGGGCTTCCGCCTCCCCGGTGCCAAAGAGCTCGCGGAGCGCCTCGGCCGCCGCGCACAGTTCCTCGGAGCGGGTAAGGAGGTCCACGCGCGCCATTTCCAGCAGCAGCCCGGCTACCGCGAGTTCCAGTTGCCGGCGCTCGTACTCCGAGGTCCGCTGGGGCTCGGGCGGTTCCGCGTCACTGATCAATCTTTTCAGGGTCCGGAGCATGGAATGTCTACCGAAGGCAATGCCTGGTTAGTTCACTTCCGTCCGGAGCGGTTCCGCCGCAGTGCCTCAGCTGCCGGGTGCCGCCCGCCGCGCGTCGCGAATCAGCGCCTCCACGTTGTCCCCGGTGAGCGCTTTGAGGAACGCCACCAGGGCCCGCTTCTGCTCATCGGTCAGGCCGAGGGGTTTCATGCGGGGGTCCAGCGCATCGTTGGCCACGCCGCCCTTGTCGTAGAACTCCACCACCTCTTCCAGGGTCGGAATGGAGCCATCGTGCATGTAAGGGGCCGTGAGCGCGACGTTGCGCAGGGCGGGCGTGCGATACGCCCAGCGGTCCGCGGGATCGAGAGTGATCTCGAAGCGCCCTACGTCATTGGGCGGCGGTTCGGAGTAGCTCGCGGTTTCCGATTCGCGCACCTCGGCGTGCTTGCCCGGCGCAAGCTGCACCCGGTAGCCGCGGTCGCCGCCCATGCCGCGGGCGTAGCCTACGCCGGTGTTGTGAAATCCGTGGTCGGTGAAGAGCGCGTTCCGTGCTCCGACGGTGTGGCAGGCGCGGCAGCCGGCTTTGCCGCTGAACAATCGAAACCCTTCCCGCTCCTCGGCGCTGAGCGCGTCACGATCTTTCGCGAAATACCAGCGATCGAAGCGGGAGTTGCCGGAGACGAGGGTGCGCTCGTAGCTGGCGAGCGCCATGCCGATGGTCCCCATCGAAGGACCCTGCTCGAAGGCGCGCTCGAAGAGGCCGCGATAGTCGTCGAGGCCGCGGATGCGCTCGATTACGTAGCCCACCGCTGGATTGCCCATCTCGTTGCCGGCCAGCAGCGGTCCCCAAACCTGGTTCTCCAGGCTGAACTCGCGCCCGTCGTGGAACAACCGCAGCATGTAGGCGGCGTTGTAAAGTGTGGGGGCGCTGCGGCGCACGGTCTGGCCCTCGATGCCGATGGCGGTGCCGAGTTCGTTGGAGGTGAAGCCCTGCTCCGGCACATGGCACATGGCGCAGGACATGGTGTTGTTGGGCGAGAGGCGGCGGTCGAAAAACAGCTTGCGGCCGAGGTCGATCTTCTCCCGGGTGAGGGGATTGTCCTGGGGCACCGGAACCGGCGGCAGGCCCAAGGGCGCCTTCACCGGCACCGGCGTTCCGGCCAGGGCCGTTTGACCGGCCAGCCACAAGGCGATGGCGAACAGCCGCCGCGGCCGGGTCACTTGATCCTCGCTCCCTGTTCCATGAGCAGGGTCTCGATGTCGTTCAACACCACCGGCGGCAGCAGGAACGACGTGGAATAAATCTCCCGCACCATGCCGGCACGATCGATAAGAAAGACGCGCAGCACGTGGCTCAATTGATTGGTGACCCGTCCCGATTGGTCCAGCGCCGGCGCCACGTCCTGCCCGAATCCTTCCAGCAGGGGAAGGAGGTCTTTGCGCGAGGCCGGGGTCAGGAAGCGCCACTCGACGGACCCGGGCTTTACCCGTTGGCTGTAAAGCTTCATCTGCGTCGGCGAGTCATGGTCCGGATCGAAAGACAGGCTCACCAGCCGCACCCGGTCCTTGAGTTCGGGCGTGTCCTGCACCAGGTGCCCGACCTCCCGCAGGGCCAGGTAGGCGAGAGGGCAGCCGTCGGGATCGGTGCAGCGGGTGTACATGAAGGAGAGCACGGTGATCGCGCCGGTGGTGAAGCTGGAAAGCCGGTACGGCTTGCCGTCCGTGTCGAGGACTTTGGCATCGGGGGCGGGCATGATCCGCTGCAGCGTGTAGCTGCCCGGCGCCGGCGGCGCGAAGTCCATCCGGAACGCCGGCCGCGGGGCTTCGTGGGAAGCGGCCGGCCCCGAGATCGAAAAAAAAGCCGCCGCCGCGAGGACCGCGGTAGCGAAACGGCAACGTCCCATCAGGCAGACACGAAGTCTGCGCCGCCCCGGCTCACTATTCCAGCGCCAGTTTGCCGCCCTGGGGCGTCTCGGCGGTCTTTACCGCTTTGGCTCCGAACTTCATGTGATGGGCCCGGCCCAGTTTCTCCTTGTAGAAGTCGATGCGCCACTGTTCGGCGAGATCCTTGCCGTCCCAGTGGTAAAGCGCCAGGTACTGCTGGTTGTCGGCGCCCTTCTTGTCCCAGTTGGCGAGCAGCGACGAGGTGACGTAGACGCGCTTGCCATCCCAGCTCTGGGAGACCATGTTGTTCTGGGATCCCACCACCTTCGTGAAGGTCTCCTGCGGTTGCTCAAGGTTGGAAATGTCGAAGTAGCGCAGGGTGCCGTCCATAAAGGTGTTGACCCAGAGGCCCTTGGCATCGGCGGTGATGGAAATGTCCACCGGCAGCGGAATCTTGGCCGGATCGCCGATGGTGGCCACCTGCTTGGCGTGCCACTCGCCCTTGTCGTCCTGCCTGATCAGGGTCAGCGTGGAGGTGAGGGCGCTGGCGGTGATCGCCCAGTTGTCGCCATCCTTCAGCGACCAGCGGATCTCCAGCGGGCTACCCGGAACGCTCAGCACCTTCTGCGGCTTCATGGATTTCACGTCCCACACCACCATGGTGTTGCCGAAGCGCTTCATGGCCTCGGCATCCTTGATGAGCTTGCCCATGTCCATCATGTAATTGTTCCAGCCGGTGAAGCTCGACGTGAGCATCACGTTCTTGGCCGGGTTGATCCCGATGTCGTAGCCGTAGCCGTCGCCTTTCACTCCGCCGACCTCGGTGGTGGGCATGGGGTACTTGGCCACGAAATTCCCCTTGTTGGTGTACAGGACCAGCCCGGTGACTCCGCCGTGATTCTTGGTGTTGGAGAGGGCCTGCACCAGCATGCGCCCGGGCATGGCGTAGAAGGTGTGGGGACCGACGAAGCCGGTCTTCCTGGGCAGGTCGGAGATGGTGCGAACCAGCTTGGGCTTGGCGGGGTTGGTGGCGATGTCGAAGATGAAGATCTTGGAGTCATCCAGCCGCCCCGCCCACAGGAAGCGCCGGTCGTCGGTGAAGCCCATGTGGTGCGCCTCGCCGCGGCCGCCCACTGAAAGCGCATTGATCACCTTGCCGTACTTGGGCGATGCCGGATTCACGTCCACCGTGACCAGCTTGTCGGAGCCGTCGCCGATGCCCTTCACGCCCAGGGTCCAGACATGCACGTAATCCTCCTGGCCCTTGATCAGGTTGGCCATGTAAGGGGAGTTGCAGGTCTCGTCGGCGCGGGCGGGCGCGATGCTGGCGCCGAGAACTAGGCCGGCGACGGCCAGGGCCATGGCTAGGAACGATTGACTCGATTTCATGCTCGTCTCCTCGGGTAATTGTTGTGCGCTGCGATTGCTCGGGACCCCGTTGCGGGACCGCAATTTTGCATTATAGGCGCTTGTCGGCATGCTCGAGCCCGCGTCGCAGCAAACCGGACCTTCGAGTCCATTTTGATCCGGGCGTGGGTAGCGTTATGCTGAGGCACTTTTTCTTTCCGCGTCCAATCAAGGAGGGCAAGATGATTATGCGCGCTCTTAGCAAGTACGCTTTATTCCTGCTGCTGGTGGTTCCTCTCGCTGCCCTCGCGGCCCTCCCCGCGGTCCAGGCGCCGGTGCGCTACATGGCGCTGGGCGACAGCCTTGCGGCGGGCTACAAGGCCATGCCGGCCACGGCTGGCTATGCCTACCAGCTATACCTGGGACGCGCCTTCGGCAATATCCCGGACGTGCTGTTCGACAACGCGTCGGTGCCGGGTGCCAGGAGCAGCGAGGTTCTCAATTTCCAGTTGCCCCAGGCGGCGCTGTTCCAGCCCAACGTGGTGACGATCTCCGTGGGCGGCAACGATCTCCTGGCCTTACTGGCAAACCCGCCGATTACCCCGGAGAAGGTTCAGGCCGCGCTGGTCGTTTTCGCCCAGAATCTGGGCCAGATCCTGGGCGGGCTCTGCCTCGGCATGCCGGCAGGCGGCCAGGTCTATCTTCACACCCTGTACGAGATCCCCGACATCCCCGAAACCGCCTTCGGCGTGCCCGCGTTCAACCAGACGCTAAATGACGTGGTGAACCAGATGTCCCTGTTCCCGAGTTGCACCGACAAGGTCCTGGCGGTCGCCGACGTTTACACGGCATTCCTCGGCCAGAAGGGCCTGCTCCTGATCGAGCGCTACCAGAAAAAGGGCATCGACGTCATCGAGGTCCATCCGACCAACAAGGGCCATCGGGTGATCGAGGGACAGTTCCGCGCGATCATCTCCCGTTAAGCGCCACGCCAGGAGGTCCGGATCATGTCTCGGGAATCGCTCAAGAAGGCGCTCCAGGCGAACATCGCCGCCATCCAGAAAGACGCCGGCAACGCCCGGGCGGTGTTCGCGGCGTCCACCCAGCTCGAGCGCGACGTGCTGTGCTCGGCGCGGGTGCGGGATTTCCCGCCCCTGGTGGTGGACGAGCCGCCGTCCCTGGGGGGCAGCGACAAGGGGATGAATCCGGTGGAAATGGTGCTGGCCGCCCTCGGCACCTGCCAGGAGATCATGTACGCCGCTTTCGCCGCCATGCTCGGCGTGCAACTGGATGAGGTGAAAGTGGAGGCGCGCGGCAATCTGGACCTGCGGGGGCTGTTCGCCATGGACCCGGCGGTTCGGGCCGGCTTCACCAAGGTCAGTTTCGACGTCACGTTGCGCAGCCCGGCGGACGAGGCGACCCTGGGCAAGATCGTGGAGTTGGTGCAGGCCCACTGCCCGGTGCTGGACAGCCTGCAGCGGCCGGTGGAAGTGAGCGCCACCGTTGCCATCAACGGCGGCGCGCCTCGCAACCTTTGACCGGCTCAGCCGTGGATGTCGCGCTCATGGCGGCGCAGCAGCGGTATCGCCAGCAGTGGAATCAGGCCGATGAGGGTGGCGGTGATCATGAGCACGCCCAGGTTGGAGTAATCGGCCTGGGTCACCTGGAAGGCGTCGTTCAGATAACGGGTGAACAACTCGCTGGCGGAAAGCGCCAGGTTCATCCACGACGCCATGATGGCGAACATGGTGGCCTCCGCTCCCCGCGGCGCGCTGCGCGCGATCAGGATCAGCATCGGCACCATGGTGAGCTGGGATAGCGGCGCCGAGATGGTGGTGTCGATGAAGGCGAAGGTGCGCGCGCTCACTCCCAGCCATTCGTGGATGCCATAGAACAGCCCGATGTTGGGAAGAAAGAGCAGGGTCCCCGCGATCAGCACCCAGAACAGGGTGAAGCTCACCGGACGGCTGATGATGGCCTTGCGGAAGACCAGCAGCCCGATGAGTCCCACCACGGCGCTCACCTGGGCCAGGATTCCCAGGAACTGCTGGTCGAAGCCCAGGGCATCGATGGCCCAATAGCTGTAACCCTGGCCTACCCCGGGCACGGCGCGGAATAGGAAGATGACCCCGGCGGCGATGATCACGGCGCGGGTGATGCCCATCATCTTGAGCAGCACGCCGATCAGCGCCAGGGAAACCACCAGCACGATTTCGGCCGCGTAGGGCACGCCGTTGAGGTTGAGCGCGATGCCGAGGGCGGCGTAGCCCAGGCCCACGCCCAGCACCATGGCGGCGCGGCCGTGGCCCAGGGGGCCGGCCTCCGCCGGAGGCGCCTCCCGCCGCGGCATGCGCCACAGGATGGGGAGCGTCAGCAGCACCAGCACCGGCAGCGCCAGGGCCACCAGGAACACCGCCCGCGCGCCGATGGCCCCGGCCAGCACGCCGCCCACGTAAGCGACGCTGATGCCGCCGGCGAGGATCGCCATGCGCCCCAGGGCCTGGATCTGCCCGAGCTCCTCGTCATTGCGCGCCACTTCCACGGAGAGCGCATCCGCCACCACGTCCTGAACCATGAAGCCGATGGTTACCAGCAGCATCGCCAGCAGGTACATGCCCTTGGTGTCCACGATGGTCGCGATCAGGGCATAGCCCGCCAAGCTGGAAGCGGCGCCCAGCAGCAGGTAGGCCGAACGGCGGCTGCCGAAGATGGGCAGGCGGTCGGAGGCGACCCCGGCCACCATCTTCATGGACCAGGGCAGCCCCAGCCAGAAGCCGATGCCCGCCACCTCCGCGGGCGTCAGGTGCAGGATGTCCTTCTGCAGAAACACCGTGGCCACCCCGGTGATGGCATTGGCGCCGTAGGCGAAGTAGGTGACGAGGATCGGGAGATAGGCGACGCGGAAGCCGCCGAACACGCGCAGGAGGAACCCTTCGCGGGGCGCGGGCGTGGCGATGGTGGCGGGGGAACTCATGGCTTGCTGCGAGTGCCTAATTTAGCCTCTATCCGGCGGCGGCCGGCGCATCTTTGTTGAGCACTGCAGGGCCTGATTGGTTCCGAAAGGCGTTCCGTGACCGCAACCATCTACGATTTTTACGCCAAGACGCTGGACGGCGAGCCGCTTCGGCTGGCCGATTACCGGGGCAAGGTCCTGCTGCTGGTGAACACCGCCAGCGAATGCGGCTTCACGCCCCAGTATGCCGGACTGGAGAAATTGTGGCAGGACTACGGCGTGAAAGGTTTGACGGTGATCGGCTTCCCTTGCAACCAGTTCGGAAAGCAGGAGCCGGGCTCCGAAGCGCAGATCGGCGCCTTCTGCCAACAAAACTACGGCGTCAGCTTCCCCCTGTCTCAAAAAGTCGAGGTCAACGGACCCGGCGCCCACCCGCTCTGGAAGCACCTTGCCGAATCCGCGCCGGGTCTGCTGGGCACCACCGCCATTAAGTGGAACTTCACCAAGTTCCTGGTGGACCGGGAGGGCCGGGTCGTCGAGCGTTTCGCCCCCTCCACCAAGCCTGAGGAGTTGCGAGAGAAAATCGAAGCCCTCCTCTGAGCGTCAGGCGTGGATCTCCACCACGTCGCCATCGGCCACCGGGTGGTCGCGGCCCACCTGCTGTCCCGGGTGGCCCGACGCGCCCCACACCCGGGCGTACCTGAAGGTGCTCATCAGGTCCCGGTGCACCAGGCGCGCCACGTCCTCGATGGTCTGGCCCCGGCGCAGGGCAAAGGGATGATCCTGCTCCGGCGGCTTCCCCGGGGCCTTGGTGTAGACCCGCACCAGCTCCAGCCGTGAGAACAGCCAGGGTCCCAACTCCACCAGTCCCAGGCCGCTCTCCGCCGATACGCAGAGCGCCGGGTATTCGATTCCCGCCAGCTCCCTGAGCGCCTTCAACTCCGCCTCGGGGTCCGCNNTTGGCCAGCAGCAGCGTCGGCAGGCGGATCGCGAACGGATCCTCGTCCTCGGGCGCGGAACCATCCGCAGGCCAGCGGGCGGTGAGCGTCACCCGTTTCTGCCGCAGGATCTCGTGCAACGCCGCGAGCTGTTCGACGCATCCGGGATCGGTGATATCCGCCACCAGCAGGCAGCCGTCGGCGGTCTGCAGCGTGCTGGTGAGCCAGGGAACGGCGTGCTCGGGAGAGATGGCCGGCATGTCCAGCAGCTGGAAGTGAATGTCCCGCCAGGGAAGCATGCCCGGCTCGGGATAGTGGGTGGTGAACGGGTAAGGCGCCGCCGCCGCGTGGGACCCGGTGAGGCGCGCGTGCAACCGGGACTTGCCCGCATTGGGCGGGCCCAGCAGCACCAGCTGGGCTGCCCCCTCGGGGCGGATCGCCGTGACGGGACCGCTGCGAGTGCCGCCCTTCCTCGGTCCTTCCAGGACCTCGGAGAGTTCCTTGATGCGGCGCTTGATGCCCGCCTGCAGGTGGTCGGTGCCCTTGTGCTTCGGTATCACCCGCAGCATTTCGCGCAGCCATTCCAGCCGCTCCCGCGGATCGCGGGCCTTGCGAAACTCGGTTTCCGCAGCCTTGTACTCGGGCGAGAGGTTGGCCGGCATGTCCGTGGGCCGGGTGTGGTTGCACGTGTCCCCCGACGGTTGAGGGAGCGCGCCCAGTTTAGCCGAGACCGGCGCGCGGCCCTATTCGGCAAG